>JAGHSC010000030.1 GCA_018066065.1 Candidatus Cryptobacteroides faecihippi | reverse complement strand
CAGAGCGGCTACGGACGCACCGGCAAGTTCTTCGCCCACCAGTGGTATGGCATCAAGCCAGGCATCATCACTCTGGGAAAGGGAATCGCAAACGGCTTCCCATGCGGCGGCATCCTGATCTCACCTGGGTTCAATGCAGTCAAGGGCATGCTCGGAACTACCTTCGGAGGAAACTATCTTGCGATGGCTGCCGCCAATGCCGTCCTCGACATCATGGAAAAGGAGAACCTTGTCGAGAATGCCCTCAAGGTAGGCGAGTACCTCCTTGCGAATATTCCTGCATCCGACAGGATCAAGGAGATCAGGGGCAAGGGTCTCATGATCGGAATCGAGTTCAACGAGCCTGTTGCCGAGATCAGAAAGAAACTTCTCTTCGAGAAGCACATATTCACAGGAGTCGCAGGAACCAGCATGGTCCGCCTGCTTGCTCCTCTTTGTATCACCATCGATGATGCCAAGCGTTTCATCGAAGCACTGAAAGACGTACTGTCATGAAGACTTTTTTCCACGTAAGTGACATAGGTGACCTCAATGCAGCCCTCAAGGAGGCTCAGGAGGTCAAGAAGAACAGGTTCGCATGGAAGAGCCTGGGAGAGAACAAGACCATCATGCTCGTGTTCTTCAACAGCAGCCTCAGGACCCGTCTGAGCAGCCAGAAGGCTGCCACCAACCTTGGCATGAATCCTATCGTGCTGAACATCGGCCAGGACAGCTGGAAGCTCGAGACTGAGCTTGGCGTCGTGATGGATGGCGACAAGGGAGAGCATCTTCGCGAGGCAATCCCCGTGATGGCAAGCTACTGCGACATCATCGGTGTGCGCAGCTTCGCAGGCCTCAAGGACCGCGACTACGACTACAATGAAACGGTACTCAGGCAGTTCATTGAATATTCAGGCAAGCCGGTCATCAGCCTTGAATCGGCCACGGTGCATCCATGCCAGGCATTCGCAGACCTCATCACCATCGATGAGTACAAGAAGACAGCCCGCCCGAAGGTTGTCCTCAGCTGGGCTCCGCATCCGAAGTCTCTGCCTCAGGCAGTGCCTAACTCCTTCTCAGAGTGGATGAACGCAGCTGACGTGGATTTCGTCATCACCAATCCGGAAGGCTACGACCTCGACCCAAAGTTCGCAGGCAATGCCGTGATCGAGCATGACCAGATGAAGGCTCTCGAGGGTGCCGACTTCGTCTACGCGAAGAACTGGAGCTGCCCTGGAGTCAACAATCCTGAAGACTATGGCAAGATCCTCAACTACGACATGGGATGGACCATCGATGCCAAGCACATGGCAGTGACGAACAATGCCTACTTCATGCATTGCCTCCCTGTCCGCAGGAACATGATCGTCAGCGATGAGGTCATCGATTCACCTCAGAGCATCGTGATCCCTGAGGCAGCCAACCGCGAGATCTCGGCTCAGGTAGTCATGAAGAGAATGCTGGAGGATCTCGCGAAATGAGCAAGGAAAAGCTTAATATAGTTAAGGTGGGTGGAGCGATCGTCGAGAAGGAAGAGTCGCTCCTTCCGCTTCTCAAGTCGTTCTCAAGTCTTTCCGGCAACAAGATACTGGTCCACGGTGGTGGCAAGATCGCCACTGCAATCGCTGCCCAGCTTGGCGTCGAGACCCAGATGATCAACGGAAGGCGAGTTACGAGCGCCGAGATGCTCAAGGTTGTGACCATGGTCTATGGTGGCCTTGTCAACAAGAATCTCGTTGCCCGTCTCCAGTCCATGGGAGTCAACGCCATCGGACTTTCCGGAGCTGACATGAACATCATCAGAAGTGACAAGAGGCCAGTCGAGCCGATTGATTTCGGTTTCGTCGGCGATGTGAAGGAGGTCAATGCAAAGGCCCTTTCTGACATCATCGGCAGCGGCGCCGTCCCTGTCCTGGCTCCTCTTACCCATGATGGGAAAGGAACCATGCTCAACACCAACGGAGACACCATCGCAGCAACGGTCGCCAAGGCTCTCTCATCCGAGTACGATGTGACCCTGTCCTACTGCTCATCGACTCCTGGCGTCATGAAGGACCTGGACGATCCGGACAGCCTGATCAAGACCATCACGAGCTCTGACTTCCGGAACCTTGTGGCAGACGGAACGATCTCCGAAGGCATGATCCCGAAGCTGGAGAATGCATTCGAGGCCATCGGCTCCGGCGTCTCAAGGGTCGTCATCACCTCCGCATCGGACATCGACGGCGGAACGACCATCATGGCCGATCCTGAATAGTCAGACACGCAGACTCGCATGGACACTCTCGAACTTCTCAAGTGCTTGATTTCCATCCCTTCCATCAGCAGGGATGAGAAGGCTGCCGCCGACTGCCTGGAGAATTGGATGAAGCAGAACGGCTTTGCCGATGTCAAGCGCACAGGGCACAACATCTGGGTCGAATCCTGTCCTCCGGACGGCCGTCCCACCATCCTTCTGAATGCTCACATCGACACAGTCAAGCCGGCATCCGGCTACACCCGCGATCCGTTCACACCGTCTGTTGAAGACGGCCGCCTCTACGGTCTAGGCAGCAATGACGACGGAGGATCCCTCATCGCCCTGCTCCAGACGTATGTCAGGCTGAAGGACACACCTCAGTCCTACCGTCTCATCTTCTCGGCAACGGCTGAGGAAGAAGTCAGCGGCAGGGGAGGGCTCGACATGCTTCTCCCTGAGATCGGCAAGGTCGATTTCGGCGTGATGGGCGAGCCGACAGGCATGGACATGGCTGTTGCCGAGAAGGGACTCATGGTCCTGGACTGCACTGCGCTCGGGAAAAGCGGTCACGCTGCCAGGAACGAGGGCGTGAATGCAATCTACAAGGCTCTCGAGTCCATCGACTGGTTCCGCAGCCATCAGTTCGAAAGGGTGAATGAGTATCTTGGTCCGGTCAAGATGACCGTGACCCAGATCGAGGCCGGAACACAGCACAACGTGGTGCCTGACAAGTGCACCTTCGTCGTGGATGTCCGCCCTAATGGGATGTACACCAATCCGGAACTGCTTGCCTTGATCAAGGAAGCGGTGCCGTGCGAGGTGAAGGAAAGGTCCACGAGGATCGGAAGTTCCCATCTTCCGATGGACCACCCGGCAGTTGTCCGGGGCCTCTCTCTCGGTCTGAAGCCTTTCGGCTCCCCGACCACCAGCAACCAGGCTCTCTGTCCGTTCCCTACGCTGAAGATAGGTCCGGGACAGTCGTCCAGGTCGCATTCCGCCGATGAGTACATCGGTCTGGAGGAAATCTCCTCCGGTGTTGAGATTTATTGCAAACTGCTTGACGGACTTGTACTTCCGTCAGAAAAATAAAGATTTACAGACATGAAACTCTGGGACAAGGGATACACAGTAGACGAGAAGATCGACGAATTCACGGTTGGCAACAACCGTGTGCTTGACCTCTCTCTCGCTCCGTATGACATCATGGGCACGATGGCCCACATCACCATGCTTGAAAGCGTCGGCCTTCTTTCGAAGGACGATCTCGATGCCCTTCTCCCCGAGCTGAAGGCCATCTATGCAAAGGCCGAGGCAGGCGAGTTCGAGATCGAAGACGGCATCGAGGATGTCCATTCCCAGGTTGAGCTCATGCTCACCCGCAAGCTTGGAGACATCGGCAAGAAGGTCCACACGGGCCGCTCCCGCAATGACCAGGTCCTTGTCGACCTCAAGCTCTTTGCCCGTGCCGAGATTGAGAAGACGGTCCGCAAGGTGGAGTCTCTCTTCCATACTCTCCAGGAAGCCAGCGAGAAGTACAAGGATGTTCTCATCCCTGGTTACACCCATCTCCAGGTTGCAATGCCATCATCCTTCGGCCTTTGGTTCGGAGCCTATGCCGAGAGCCTGATCGATGACCTGTCGATGATGAAGGCTGCGTGGGAAGTTGTCAACCAGAATCCTCTTGGATCTGCCGCCGGCTACGGCTCATCGGCGCCGCTGAACCGTACAATGACCACGGAACTGCTTGGCTTCGACGATCTTGACTACAATTCCGTCTACGCACAGATGACGCGTGGCAAGATGGAACGTGCCGTCGCATTTGCATATTCATCAGTCGCCGAGACTGTCGGCAGGCTGGCGATGGACGGTTGCATGTTCTCGAGCCAGAACTTCGGCTTCATCCATCTTCCGGATGCACTCACCACCGGCTCCAGCATCATGCCTCACAAGAAGAATCCTGATGTGTTCGAGCTTGTCCGCGCGCACTGCAACAAGATCCAGGGGGTCCCTGTCTCCGTCAGGATGATCTGCGGCAACCTGCCTTCTGGCTATTTCCGCGACATGCAGATCCTCAAGGAAGCCTTCTTCCCGATCTTCAAGGAGATGAACGACTGCCTCGACATCGTCGAGTATGCCGTCAAGGGCATGGATGTCATGACCGACATGATGTCCGATCCTAAGTACAAGCTTGCATTCAGTGTCGAGGAGGTCAACCACCTTGTCGAGAATGGAGTGCCTTTCAGGGATGCCTACCGTCAGGTCGCCGATTCAATCCGCAAGGGCGAATTCGAGTACCATGGGGAGCTTCACCACACCCACGAGGGATCCATCGGCAATCTCTGCAATGACAGGATAGCCGCAAAGATGGAGCGCGTCCTCTCCGGATTCGGTTTCGCGAAGGTCGCCGAGGCGGTCGAAAGCCTTGTCCGCTGACCGTAGCCTTACTTCCTTACCGTCCTGTTCACACCTGCAAGCTGGCCATCCTTGGTCAGGTACAGGTATTCGTTGCCGTTGGCTGACCTGTAGATCCACTGGAAATCCCTGCCGTAGGCTTTCCTCTCATCCGGCATGCCCTTGATGAGAATCACAAGTTCCGTAGGCATTCCCTTCCTGAGGGTGTGCCTGTTGAGGGAGTCGATGTATTTCTTCCTGTAGGTTTCCTCCAGGTGGCGGTAGGTGTCAAGCGGAATCATGCTGCATGCCCCGTTGTCTTTCTTTAACAGGTTTCCGGCATCGATGCGTACCACGTTGCCCTTTTCGTCCTGGAGCACTGCGGTTTCCTTCCCGTCAGCCGTGATCTCAGTTACCTTCCAGATGACAATTGCACCTGTCTCCTCGATGCTGGTGCCGGTGCATCCGGAGATGTCCACGTACTCGCTGCCGATGATTTCCGAATATGCAATCTGCCTGTCTGCCTGGGTCTGAGCTGAGGCTGGCAAGCTCGCGGCGCAGAGAAATGCCGCTGCAATGAAGCTGAGTCTGAGTCTGATCATATTCTTTCAGTTTTAAGTCATATGGCCAAATATAGCGATATTTTTTCTTTCTGTGTATTTCTCTTTCCGCTTGGAATGGCTATCTTTGCAAGATTTATTTAGATAACATGCAGGAAATTAGAAACATTGCGCTGATCGCACACGTAGACCACGGCAAGACTACGCTCGTGGACAGGATGATCTACCAGGCCAACCTGGTCCGTCAGCCTGAGAATCTCGGTCAGCTTATACTCGACAACAACGACATCGAGAGGGAAAGAGGTATCACCATCCTTGCCAAGAACGTGTCCGTCACCTACAAGGACGTCAAGATCAACATCATCGACACTCCGGGCCACAGCGACTTCGGAGGCGAGGTGGAGAGGGTCCTGAACATGGCTGACGGTGTGCTCCTTCTCGTCGATGCATTCGAAGGCTGCATGCCGCAGACCCGCTTCGTCCTTTCCAAGGCTCTCGAGCTTGGCAAGAAGCCGATCGTTGTCGTGAACAAGGTAGACAAGCCTAACTGCCGTCCTGACGAGGTCCAGGAGGAAGTCTTCGACCTCATGTGCACTCTCGATGCCACGGACGAGCAGCTTGATTTCAAGACAATCTTCGGAAGCGCAAAGCAGGGCTGGATGTCAGATGACTGGAAGAACCCTACTTCCGACATCACCCCGCTGCTTGACGCCATCCTCGAGGAAATCCCTGCCCCTGCAATGGTTGAGGGCACACCTCAGATGCAGGTCACCTCTCTTGAATATTCACCATACGTGGGCCGCATCGCTGTGGGAAAGGTTGTCCGCGGCGAGCTGAAGACTGGACAGCAGGTCAGCCTCTGCAAGCGCTATGACGTCGTCGAGAAGCACAAGATCAAGCAGATCATGGTGTTCGACGGACTCGGCAAGGCAAGCGTCGACAGCGTGAAGTGCGGTGACATCTGCGCAGTCGTCGGAATCGACGGTTTCGAGATCGGTGACACGATCGCCGATGCAGAGAATCCGGAGGCACTCCCTCCAATCTCCATAGATGAGCCTACGATGAGCATGCTCTTCACGATCAACAACTCTCCGTTCTTCGGAAAGGATGGAAAGTTCGTGACGTCAAGGCACATCAAGGACCGTCTCGACAAGGAGCTTGAAAAGAATCTTGCCCTCAAGGTCAAGCCTGGCCAGAATGCCGACTCCTTCATCGTCTACGGACGAGGAGTCCTTCATCTTTCAGTCCTGATCGAGGAAATGCGCCGCGAGGGATTCGAGCTTCAGGTCGGCCAGCCTAAGGTCCTTGACAAGACGATCAACGGCCAGAGATGCGAGCCTATCGAGGATCTCTCCATCGAGGTTCCGGAGCAGTTCGTCGGTACAGCCATCGAACTCGCAACCCGCAGGAAGGGAGCTCTCCTTCACATGGAGCCTCGCGGGGACAGGACCCTTCTCAACTTCGACATTCCTACCCGCGGTCTCATGGGACTGAGGAGCAACCTGCTTACCGCCACCCAGGGCGAGGCCATCATGGCTCACAGGTTCAAGGATTACCAGCCATTCAAGGGAGAGATCCACAACCGTGTCAATGGATCTCTCGTCTCGCTTGAGACCGGAACCGCAATTGCATATTCAATGAACAAGCTTCTGGACAGGGGCAAGTTCTTTGTCGAGCCGGGTGAAGACATCTACTGCGGCCCGGTTCTCGGTGAGCACACCAGGGAGCGTGTCCTCAACATCAACATCTGCAAGACGAAGAAGCTTACCAACGTCCGTGCAGCCGGTTCCGATGAGAAGGTCGCCCTTCCTCCTGCAATCTAGATGTCCCTCGAGGAGATGCTTGAATACATCCGTGAGGATGAACTTGTAGAGGTCACTCCGCACTTCATGAGAATGAGAAAGATACTCCTTGATCCTATG
>JAGHSC010000062.1 GCA_018066065.1 Candidatus Cryptobacteroides faecihippi | reverse complement strand
TTTCTATACCAATTTAAATAACTAATTTCGCAAAAATTAAAATTTTCAAGATGAGAAAAGCAACGATGCTGGCATTCATCCTGCTCTGCAGCACAGTGAAAATGTCAGCCGATGAAGGTATGTGGATGCTGAAGGACGTCAGCAGGAAGGTTCAGTCCTACGCTGAAGCTGTCGTCTCGATCGACTTCATGGGAACCGGAAGCCTGATCTCCGACAAGGGCCTGGTGATCACCAACCACCATGTGGCCTACGGCGACATCTTCGAGCTGAGCAGTGCCGAGCACAACTACCTTGAAGACGGATTCTGGGCCCGCAGCATGGCCGAGGAGATCCCTATCCCCGGACGCCACATCCAGATCCTCCAGGAAACGATCGACGTCACCGACGAAGTCGAGAGGCTTTACGAAAACGGCACAGTCAGGAGAGGACCGATGTCGATGCGAAGGATGAGCGGCATCATCGAGAAGAAATACGAGCAGGAGACCGGACTCACGGCGTCTCTCGGGACCTACTGGTCCGGAAGCCGCTACTATGTCTCCCTCTACAAGGAGTATTCAGACATACGTCTCGTCGCCGCACCGCCGGTAAGCATCGGCGCATTCGGAGGCGACATCGACAACTGGGAGTGGCCACAGCAGAAATGTGACTTCGCAATGCTCCGCATCTACACCGCTCCGGACGGCAGCGCATCTGAATATTCACCCGAGAACGTTCCTCTCCACTCCCCTGCCCACCTGAAGATTTCGGACAAGGGTTACAGGAAGGGCTCTAAGACAATCGTCATCGGCTACCCAGGAAGGACAGACCGCACAGCCTCCTCATCAAAGGTGGAGTACCTCACCGATGTCACCCTCCCGATCATGTACGAAGTCCGCGGAGGACAGATGGAGATCATCAAGAAATGGATGGATGCCGACCCTTCAGTGCGCCTGAAGTACTCCGACTACTTCTTCAACATGTCCAATGCCCAGGAGCTCTATGGCGGCGAGATCCTCTGCTACAAGCGCTTCGGGGTCGCTGACGAGAAGCGCGAGCTTGAGAAGGAACTCTCTGCATGGATCGCAGCAGACAAGGAAAGGACCGAGCGCTGGGGAAGCCTCCTCGCGGACATCGAAAAGAAATACAAGGCAGTCACGAAGGCAGAGCTCGACCTGAACTGGTTCCGCGAGACGATGATCCGCGGCACAAGGGTACAGGTGATCTCATCACGCATCGAAGGTGCCCCGAACAAGTTCGACGGGGCCAAGGCATCCAATCTCAAGACTTCATGCGCGAAGACCTACGAAGAGATCGACCTCAGAGTCGAGCGGGACATCTTCCGCTACACACTCGAGCAGTTCTACACCCACGTCGACAAGAGCATGTGGGGATCCTACCAGAAAGAGCTCAGGGAACGCTTCGGCAATGACTACGACGCCATCTGCGCAGAGCTCTGGGACGGAAGCTGGATGACAGACAGGGAGCGTTGCTCAGAGCTGTTCTCCAAGGATTCAAGGATCGATGTCCAGCTGCTCAGGGAGCTTCAGAAGGACAAGCTCTTCCTCTTCTTCCGCGATGCCAGGTACACCGACTTCAACGGAAGGTCCAGGGACATCCAGGGAGAGCGCACCCTCCTCGACCTCGACAAGGAGTACACCAAGGCTGTCTACCAGATGAGACTGGAAAAGAAGGAAAGGCAATATCCAAATGCGAACTCCACCCTTAGGGTCAGCTTCGGCAAGGTTGGAGGCTATTCTCCGAAGGACGCACTCTGGTGCGACTGGAAGAGCACGGCAGCAGGAATCCTCGAGAAGCACGATCCGGCATCGCATGACTTCTGCCTCAAGCCTGAATGGAGGAAGGCCCTCGAAGCAGCCGACAGAGGCTTGGCAGTGGACTTCCTCTCGGACAACGACATCACCGGAGGCAACTCAGGCAGTCCTGTCCTCAACTCAAAAGGAGAGCTGATCGGACTGGCATTCGACGGCAACAAGGAATCCCTCGCCTGCGACATCTCCTTCACGGAAGGCTACAACAAGTGCATCAACGCCGACATCCGCTTCGTCCTCTGGACCCTGAGGAACTACGCACACCTCGACAACATACTTGAAGAAATCAAGAAATAAATAAAGAAGAAATGAAGAAATCGACTTTTTCCAAGAACTGGCCTAAGTGGGCTCTCCAGTGGGGAACCCTGGCCGCAATCGTGTTCTTCCTGAGCGGCCTTGCCACCAAGATCTTCACGAACATGGAAGCCGCTGACCCTGAGAAGCTTTGCCCTATGGGTGGTCTCGAAGCCTTCGGCACCTACATTTCAAGGGGCTCACTCCCTTGCTCGATGAGCAGCCTCCAGATCCTCATGGGTCTGGTGCTCGCAGCAGGTGTCATCCTTTTCAGCAAGCTCTTCTGCGCCTATCTCTGCCCTGTCGGAACGATTGATGACCTCCTCATGAAGCTCCGCGGTGCAACCGGCATCAAGTCTCTCGAGATCCGCCAGGGATCGATCGTGGACAAGATCCTCCGCGCCGTCAAGTACGGTCTGCTCTTCTGGATCTTCTACATGACCACAACTGCCAGCGAGCTCTTCTGCAAGAACCTTGACCCTTACTACGCAGTCGCAACAGGCTTCAAGGGTGAGATCACACTCTGGATGTCCATCGTCACGGTCAGCATCGTCCTTCTCCTCGGTCTCTTCATCAAGAGATTCTGGTGCAAGTACATCTGCCCGCTCGGAGCTGCTTCCAACAGCTTCAAGTTCTGGCTCCCTATGCTCGCCCTCGTCGTTGTCTGGGTCATCGCAGGCAAGTTCGTCGAGATTCCTTTCTGGGTTCTCCTCGCAGCATGGTGCGTCCTCGCATGGGTTCTCGAAGCATTCTGCGGCAAGAGCAAGCTCCACATCCTCAGCGTCATCCGTGACGAGAAAACATGCGGAGGCCACTGCTACAGCTGCCAGAAGGCCTGCCCTTACAACATCGATGTCCCTTCATTCGGAAAGAAGGTCACCTCAGTCGACTGTACTCTCTGCGGCGAGTGTGTCGCTGCCTGCCCTATGAAGGCCCTCAAGGTCGGCGTCTGCGCAGATACCAAGGAAACCACTGAGGAAAAGAAGTCATGCAGCTTCAGCAAGTTCATTCCTGCAATCCTCGCAGTCGTCCTCACCATTGCAGCTGTCATCGCCGGCAACAAGTTCGAGCTTCCTACCATCGACGTCACATGGGGTGTCGAGGAAGGCATGAAGCTCGAGACCCTCAAGATCGAAGGCCTCAAGACCGTCAAGTGCTACGGAAGCTCAATGGCATTCAAGGCCAAGATGGAGCAGGTCCGCGGTGTCCACGGAGTGAAGACCTATGTCGGCTCACACACCGTCGTCATCAGCTACGACCCAGCCAGGACCAACGAGGACATCCTCAAGGAAGCCATCTTCGAGCCATCACACTTCCGCGTCAACAGCCCAGACCCTAAGGAGCTCAGCGAGCTCAAGTTCGTCACCATCCGCACCGAGAAGATGACCAGCAAGGTCGACCTCAACATGCTCGGACTCCAGTTCCGCGTCTCCGGCAAGAAGATCTACGGCCTCGAGTCTGAATATGCATGCCCACTCATCGTCAGAGTCTACATGGACCCTGAGGAGCAGCTCGACGAGGACTGGTTCCGCGAGACAGTCAACAAGAAGACCCTCGAGATGCCGATCCACGGCGGACAGACCAAGACCACAGACGTCGACTTCGAATTCGTCCGCCTCGAGAAGGGTGAAGGCAAGATCGGCATCAAGGAGTACCTCACCGGCATGCTTGACCCATTCAAGGCAGAGTACAAAGGTGAATATGCTCAGGGAGACAGCACCATCATCCGCAATCGCGCTGAAGTCTATGCAGGCAAGCCACAGTACATCTAAGAGATTGCAAACCATAACTACGAGAAGCCTATCGTCATGAGAAGCCTGCCATTCCTCAGCAACCACATCTCAGCGAGGAAGGCGTCATCGGAACCTATCTCCAGCTCAACAAGGACCTCGTTCCTTCAATCATGATACGATTTGCCGAGCCTATGACGGCAGAGAAGATCTGGGAGATGATCACCCTGGACACCTGGACAATCACCTACAAGAAGGATGATGTCCGCGAAGAGCCAGCACGCCTCAAGTTCGAGAACCCTGGCGTCTGCTACGAATATGTAGAAGAGCCTGAAGCTGAATAAGCTCAGGCTCCCCTTCCGATAAATGAATCAGCCCGCGGTCTCTGACTGCGGGCTGATTTCATTCACGGCATGATGAAACGGTCTTACATCCTGAGCTTGAATCCAGCCAGGACCGTGTCCGGACAGAAGTGGAAGACGGATGACATCTCGCCAGCCATGCAGAATCCACAGTCGCGGCACTTCTCCGTACCATAGCCGACACAGAGTCCGCGGGAACCGTCAGGATAGATGAAGTTGGTGACGAAGCACTCCTTGCCGAGCTGCATCTGTCCGAGAGTGTTCTTCTTCATGCGGCGAAGTCCCGAGCGGGAATTCATGATAGGATAGCCCTTCTTCTTGTAGTCGAGGACCTTGTCGATGAGTTCCACCTTCTTCTCAGGAGGTAGCATCAGGTACTCGGTGCCAGGATAAGGAGTGTGGAAATTGACGGAGATCTGCTCGATGGCTTCGTTGCTGCGGGCATATTCCATTGCTGCGTCAAGAGACTCCCAGTTGAGGGAATTGACGACCATGTTGACGCAGATGTGCTTCTTCCCGCTCTTGCGGATGTTCTCCTCCAGACGGGCGAATGTCCCTTCGCCACGGATCTTCTCATGATACTCTCCCACGCCATCCATGGAGACCCAGATCGAATTCGGATGGATCCAGGAGAAGTCCTGCTGGGCATTTGTGGTGACAGTGACGGAGAAGAATCCCATTGCAAGAGCTGCATCGATGATGTCGTTGATGGTCTTTCCGTCCTCCTTCCAGAGAGTAGGCTCGCCACCCTCGAGATCGATGAAGCGGGAACCAGCCTTGTAAGATTCCTTCATGTCGTCGAGGATGTCCTCGAAGCGGCGCTGACGGTAGCCTGCACTGCCGTAGACAGAGCAATGCTTGCAGCGGAGGTTGCACTTGTCGGTGATGAAGAGAACGGTCTGGAGCGGAGCCTTGCGGCCGAAGAAACGCGCACGGACGAACCACTGCGCGAGGTAGAAATATTGCTTTATCATACGAAGAGTCCAATAATGAAGACGATGATTACGATCAGGCAGAAGAATGTGTCTATGTTGCGGGCAAGGAGCCAGCGGATGAGGAACCAGTCCATGCCACCCTTGACGTACGAATCCCAGTCACCCATCGGGCCCATCCACCAGCGTGGGGTGTCATCCTGCGGGATGCGGTTGACGAAGCGGTAGGTCGAGATGATGAGGAAAATGGACATCGGGACCGTCACCAAGGTGAGAAGGTACCAGAGGCTCCATCCGAAGAAGAAGATGTTCATCAGCAGGCAGATGAACGGAACGATCGCAAAGATTGCGATTGCAGCAATCTGGGCATTGGTGCTGCCGAGAAGATGGGCGAAGGTGAACTTGCCAAGCTTCTGGTCAGCAGCAGTTTCCATCACGGAGTGGACATAGACGATGTTGGTGACCATGCATCCGATGCCGATGCTGAGAAGGAAGATGTCAGGTGTGAAGAACGAGCCTGTCATGGCAGCATGCACACCGAGGATGTTCAGAGGTCCGAACATGAGACCGATCACGAGTTCACCGAGTCCATGGTAGCCGAGCTGGAGAGGCTTTCCGGAGTACTGGATGCCGAGAACCAGGCCGATGACGGCATAGGCGATGACGGCGAGAGCCGCTGCAGGGCCGTTGACAAGAAGCTGTCCGACGACAGCGATGACTCCCATCAGTCCTGCAAAGCCAAGGAAGGCGAAGATTGCCTTCCTGAGATCATCGACGGTGGCGGCACCTGACTGGATGTAGCTGCACTTCTCCATCCTTGCACGTACAGAACCCTCTGCAGCAAGAGTGGAGCGGATCTCATTGGAAGGGATGCCCTTCTTGTAGTCGAAATAGTCATCCGCGAGGTTCATTCCCAGATGCGCGGCACAGACGCCGAGGAAGACTGGGATCGCGATAGGCCAGAAGAATCCATCCTGTCCGATTGAAAGGATGATTGCGGTGATGCATGGAATGGCACTCTGAGGAAGGGAAATCTTCCTCGCGTTGTCCATCCAGAAAGAAAACTTGCTCATAAGATTGAAACTGATTCAGATAGTCAATGTCAAAAATGGAATCCTAACGGAGAGTCTCCTCGTACATCAGGTAATGGCACTCGTCCATCCCGAGCTTACGGTAGGTTGCCTTGGCCCTTTCGTTGGTCTTGTCGACATAGAGGCGAAGGCATGTCGAGCCTGCTTCGACGGCACGTCTTTCTACCTCCTTGTAAAGCATCCTGAAAACTCCCTTCCCACGATAGTCCGGAAGCACGTAGACACTCTGGATCCACCAGTAGTCACAGTTGTTCCAGTCGCTCCACTCCTTTGTAAGAAAAAGGCTTCCGACGACAATGCCGTCAACCTTGGCAACAAAGTACGTACCCTTCTCAGGGCATCTCAGGCCGGTCTCGACTCCCTTGGTGACAGTGGCAGGGTCAAGGACGGTACCCTCTGACTCGAGGGCCATGTCGACCTGGAACTGAACGATCGCATCACGGTCGGCGATGCATCCTTTTTCGATTGTAATCTCCATGCAGGTTCAGGATTAAAGGCCCATCTGAAGGATCCACAGCAGGGCCGCCTGGGCTACGAGGAGGAGAGGGACCGAGAGATAGAACTTCTTCTTGCTGACCTTGTGGTGAAACAGCACCATGCCGAGCAGGCTTCCAAGGGCTCCGAAAAGAGCGGCGACGGTCAGAAGAGTCTTCTCTGAAATCCTTCTGGACCCGAGCCTGGCCTTGAGCTTGTCTATTCCGAAAAGGGCAAAGCCCATGACGTTCACAACCGCAAGGGCGGATGCAAGAATGCTGGACACGGTAGGTACTGACATATTATGATTCCATTGATTCTTCAAAGATACGTAATTTTGCTAAATTCGCAGAGATAAACACAGCCTACGAAGTAATGGAAGGAAAGTTTTCAGATTTCTCACAGCTGAAATCGCTCAGGAAGTCGATGGAGAAAGGCGAATCCCCTGCCGCGGCGGGAACAGCCCAGCCAAGGAGGCAGCGCACCATCGTGCACCGCTCGATCCATGAGGAACACGCCCGCAATGAAGGATATTCAAAGGGCATGAAGGTCAGGATGATGGACACGAACGACGAGGCCACGATCACAGGTTTCCGCGAAGGCTGCTTCGAGCTCACCTACCCTGACGGACTGACATTCACGGCAACCAAGGGCGAGTTCATCGTGATCAACAAGGAAGAGGATCAGGCTCTCTACAGATCCATGCCTTCATCGATCAGGAAACACAAGGAACAGAATGACTTGCGGAAGTCGGCCACCAGCGGGGAGAAGATCGTCGACCTCCACCTGGAGCGCATTCCGGGCAGCGAATCCATCCCGGAATGGGCCGCCCTGGACTACCAGATGGACTTCTTCAGAAGGACCATCCGCGAGAACCTGAAGCACAAGGGAAGGAAACTCATCTTCATCCACGGCTTCGGGGACGGCAGGCTCAGGGACGCCGTGCGCAGGGAACTCGACGAAACCTTCGCCCTATCCTGCACCTACCAGTACGGAACAGCCGACAACTACGGCCCCGGCACAGTCATAGTCACGATAAGGTAAGAAAGGCTAAATGAATATGAAGAATTCCACCCTCATCCCGCTGATGCTCCTCTGCGCGCTTGCGTTCAGCATCCCGGCGTACCCATGCACAAGCGTGATCCTCTCAGGCAAAGTCACTTCCGACGGAAGACCGCTGATGTGGAAGAATCGCGACACCGGAGCCAAGGAGAACCTCACCAGGCACCTTCTAGCCGTGGACGGCCACTACTCCTATGTCGGCATCGTGGACGCATCCAGCAGCTCCACCAGCATCTGGATCGGCACGAACAGCGAAGGGTTCAGCATCATGAACACCCTGTCCTACAACATCAAGGACATCGAGGACGAAAGCAAGTCCAACAACAACGGCAGGCTGATGACGATGGCCCTCCAGCGATGCAGGACCGTACAGGACTTCCAGAACTTCCTGGACACGCTCCCAAGACCGCTGAACGTCGGCACTAACTACGGAGTCATCGATGCGCAGGGCAACGGAGCCTACTTCGAGGTGAACTTCACTAACTATTACAAGTTCGACGTGAATGATCCGGCAGTCGCCCCGGACGGCTACCTCGTCAGGAGCAACTTTTCATTCAACGGAAGGCCGATCGAGGAAGGACGCGGGCAGATCAGGTACCAGGAAGCCGAAAGACAAGTCAGGATGGCTCTGAAG
>JAGHSC010000025.1 GCA_018066065.1 Candidatus Cryptobacteroides faecihippi | reverse complement strand
CTGCTGGACAACTACATCTACCAGCACAAGGCTGAGGGTTTCGGCATGAGGCAGATTATCTGGAAGAGAGTTCTCGACATCAACGACCGCTCCCTCAGGCAGATCGTCACCGGTCTCGGTCCGTACACCAACGGTGTGCCTCAGGAGACCAGCTTCGACATCACTCCGGCTTCCGAGATCATGGCGATACTCTGCCTTTCAAAGGATCTCGAGGACCTGCAGCGCAGGATCGACAACATACTCCTTGGCTACACTCTTGAGAACAAGCCATTCTACGTCAAGGACATGGGAGTCGGAAGCGCAATCACCGTGCTCCTCATGGATGCGCTCAAGCCTAATCTTGTGCAGACAACGGAGAACACTCCTGCGTTCATCCATGGTGGTCCTTTCGCAAACATCGCCCATGGATGCAATTCAATCATCGCGACGAAGATGGCGATGACTTACGGTGACTATGTCATCACCGAGGCAGGTTTCGCCGCAGACCTGGGTGCCGAGAAGTTCCTGGACATCAAGTGCCGCAAGGCCGGAATCAGCCCATCACTGACGATCCTCGTGGCAACCCTTCAGGGTCTGAAGATGCATGGAGACGTTCCTGTCGAGGAAATCAAGCTTCCTAACCCGGAAGGTGTGGTGAAGGGATTCGCCAACATGGACAAGCACATCAGGAACCTGCAGGGCTTCGGCCAGACGGTCCTTGTCTGCTTCAACAAGTTCGCCCAGGACACCGAGGAGGAGATCCAGCTTGTACGCGACCACTGCAAGGAACTTGGCGTTCCGTTCGCACTCAACAATGCATTCTGCGAGGGTGGCACCGGTGCGATGGAGCTGGCTGACCTTGTCGCCGAGACGATCGAGAAGAATCCTTCCGCTCCTCTGGAGTTCACCTATTCAGATGACATGAGCATCGCTGAGAAGATCACAGCGGTTGCAACGAAGATCTATGGAGCGAAGGGTGTGAACTTCTCTGCAGATGCCAGGAAGAAGATGAAGAAGGCCGAGGAACTTGGTTTCGGCAACTTCCCTGTCTGCATCGCAAAGACTCAGTATTCGTTCTCACAGGACCCTAAGGCTTATGGTGTACCTGCGCCTTTCGTACTGGATGTCAAGGATTTCGTGATCAATGCCGGTGCAGAGATGCTTGTCGCCATCGCCGGTGACATCATCCGCATGCCTGGTCTTCCGAAGTCGCCTCAGGCATTGAGGATCGGCATCGTCGGCGGCCAGATCGACGGACTCAGCTAGCAGGTCCAGGAAGCGTCCCTATTCCTCAGCGGGCTGCCCGCTGTCGATGCAGATCCACTTCCCATCCTTCAAGGTCCAGGTCTCCCATCCGTTCAGCGGATGGTTGCCCAGAGCGACCTCGCGGTAGAGCTTGACGACAGGCTGGCCATCGATTGTGTCCACCTGCATGCGGGAATAGTTCTGCGGAGTCTCCGGCTTGCCGGTCTTCAGATTCCAGATAGCTCCCTTGGTGGAACGGGAATCCTTAAGGTCAAATCCAAATGCATAATTGCCATCGATGTTCGTCTGGACGTCGATGGTTTTGCTTATGTTGCGTGTGCACATGCATGAGGAAAGGGCGAGCACGGTTGTCAGGAGGAGAAGAAATCTTTTCATAATCAATACAATAAAAGACCGCCAGAAGACGGTCTTTGAAGATGTGGGGGCTAGCAGATTTGAACTGCTGACCTCTTGCCTGTCAAGCAAGCGCTCTAAACCAACTGAGCTAAGCTCCCGAATTGTAGATGCAAAGATAGAACAAATAATCCAATTGTCCAAATCTGCATCCAATCTGTTTTCACTTTTTCCTGTTGCTCTGGCCGAATGGGAAGATCGACAGCTTCGCAATCGTGAAATGCTTCATGCCGAACGGGATTCCCACGATCGTGATGCAGAAGAGAAGTCCGCAGCCAAGATGAAGGAGTGCAACCTCCCACCATCCGAGGACAATCCAAAGGACATTGCCGACGATCGAGAGGCAGCCAGGCTCCCCTTTCTCGAAGACCATCTCACGTCCGAAAGGACAGAATGCATAGAGGCCGATCTTGATGAGCTGGACCCCGAAAGGGATGCCGATGATCGTGATGCAGAAAAGCAATCCGAAAAGGATGTACAGGGCGGACGTCACAAGACCGCCGAGGACAAGCCAGAGAAGATTCCCGATAAGACTCATGATCGATGGAAATTACTGTCTTACAAGCTTGTACTCCTTACCGGACGCACTCGTAAGGTACATCACATCTCCTGCAATGAGACCTTCGTAGAGCGGGGATGCATCCCCGATCCTCCGGTGAAGGGTGAATGCATGGAGAGGCTCGGACCAGTTCACGGTGTACTGGAACCTGCTGATGATTCCGTCGATGATGCCCAGCTCAAGCTTGACATCATTGCAGTCATCGGAGAACAGGACGGTCATGACCGCAGGCATGTCGGCAGTCTCACCGGTGGTGATGTTCGTCGCGTTGGCAGTGAAACGGCTCATCCAGATGGAATTGTCGATGATCCCCTCCTTGCTGCAGGAGGAGATCATGACAACGATGAGAGTCAATAGTATGTTTCTGAGATACTTCATTCAAAAAAGATTAATTGGTTCCTCCAGGAACACCCTCAAGGCCGGTCTGGCCGAAGATGGCCTTGCACCAGGTGTAGCCTGTGGCATCATAGATCTTGCCCATGCGCTCAACCTTGGTCTTGAAGGACTCGAAATCCTTCTGCTCCGGATTGCACCACTGGACCTCGCTGAGAGCGTCCATACGTGGGAGAGCCATGTACTCGAGATGCTCAGGCTTTGAGATGAACTCAGTCCAGAGGTTAGCCTGGACACCGAGGATGTGATGCTGAGCGTCTGCAGGGATGCCATCGTAAGGCTCGTAGGAATAGACCTTCTCGATAGGAAGGAAGCCGCCGATTGCGTATGGCTCTACATCCTTCTGGTCAGTCTGATAGTAGTCGAAGTAGCAGAAAGGAGAAGGGGTCATGATTGCGTCGAAGCCCTTTGAGGCAGCCTCGATGCCACCTTCGACACCACGCCATGACATGACAGTTGCACCTTCAGCAAGCTCACCCTCGAGGATCTCATCCCAGCCGATGATCTTGCGCCCATGGTCGTTGACGAACTTCTGGACGCGTGAGGTGACATAGTTCTGAAGACGGGTCTCTGCGGAAGCATGATCGTCAGCCACAAGACCAAGTTCCTTGATGCGGGCCTGGCAGTCAGGGCAGACAGCCCACTGTGACTTAGGGCACTCGTCTCCACCGATGTGGATGTACTCTGAAGGGAAGACGTCCATGATTTCCTCAAGGACACCCTCGAGGAACTCGAAGGTTACATCCTTTCCAGGGCAGAGCACCTGGTCGGAAACGCCCCACTTGGTCCAGACCTCGTAAGGACCACCGGTACAGCCAAGCTCAGGATAGGCTGCTAGAGCGCCCATCATGTGGCCAGGAAGGTCGATCTCAGGGATGACGGTGATGCAGCGCTCGGCAGCATAGGCAACGATGTCGCGAGCCTCATCCTGGGTGTAGAATCCGCCGTACTCGACACCGTCATTGCTGTTGAAGTCCCTGAGAATCATTGTTCCATGACGGACAGAGCCGATCTCGGTGAGCTTTGGATACTTCTTGATCTCGATCCTCCAGCCCTGGTCCTCGGAGATGTGCCAGTGAAGGCGGTTCATCTTGTGCATTGCCATGACATCGATGTACTTCTTCACCTCATCGACTGAGAAGAAATGGCGGCAGCAGTCAAGATGCATGCCTCTGTAGCCGAAGCGAGGCTTGTCCTGGATGGAAGCGCAGCGGAGAGCCCAGTTGGCCTTCGCAGCCTTCTTGCCGACATAGACCTCGACAGGAAGCATCTGGTAGATAGTCTGGATTGCAAAGAAGAATCCATGGTCATCGCTCGCACAGACCTTGACATCCTCAGGAGTGATGGCAATTGAATATTCTTCAGCGGCAAGGGCAGGATCGACAGCGAAGACAAAGCCCTTCTGGGTGTCACCTGCTGTCAGCTTGCTCTTCTTTCCGGTCACAGAGGAGAGTCTGGCTGCAAAGTCAGACACATGCTTTGCGCTAAGCTCATCCATGTCACCGACACAGGCTACAGGAGCCCCGGCAACCTTGAATGCACCCTCATTGATCTCCACCTGCTTTGGTTCAGGCATGATGGACACGGTCTCTGGAACAGTGATGCTGCCTGCACATGATGTTGCAAGCAGAGCGGCTGCTCCAAGGATTGAAAGATAATTCTTCTTCATATTCATTTAGTTAAAACTAGTCAATTCCGATTCGGAAACACGATCAGGCAAGGACGATGCCTGCCTCTGCGCAGACTGCACGGTCCTCGTCGGACCAGATGCTGGACTGGATCTCGCCGATGTGAGCCTTCTTGAGAAGGAACATGCAAAGACGGGACTGTCCCACACCGCCGCCGATGGTGTAAGGAAGCTCACCGGCAAGCAGCCTTCTGTGGAAGTACAGGTCAGCCTTGTATTCCTGCCCGCGGATCGCGAGCTGGCGCCTCATCGCAGCCTCATCGACACGGATACCCATGCTTGAAACCTCGAATGAGCTCTGAAGCACGTCGTTCCAGAGAAGGATGTCACCGTTCAGGCCATTGAAGCCGTCCTCGTTCGGAGTGCTCCAGTCGTCATAGTCAGCGGCTCTTCCGTCATGGATCGTGCCGTCGGAGAGCTCGCCTCCGATGCCGATGAGGAAGACGGCCTTGTGCTTGCGCACGATCTCGTTCTCCCTTTCCTTTGGAGTAAGGTCAGGATACATCCTGAGTAGTTCCTCGGCATGGATGAAGAATATGTCGTCGGGAAGGACCGGCTTCACCTGAGGGAACTCGATGTAGAGCTTGTTCTCGGTGACCTTGATTGCCTCGTAGATCCTGCGTACGGTCCTCTTGAGGAAGGCGAGGTTGCGGTCTTCCTTGGTGATGACCTTCTCCCAGTCCCACTGATCGAAGTAGATCGAATGGAGAA
>JAGHSC010000222.1 GCA_018066065.1 Candidatus Cryptobacteroides faecihippi | reverse complement strand
GACCAGCTAGGCTTCAACCCAGTCTACATGATGCTCGATTCAGGAGCTCGAGGATCAACTCAGCACATCAAGCAGCACAGCCGAATGCGAGGCCTTATGGCAAAGCCTCAGAAGAACGGAGCTTCCGCAGCGGAAATCATTGAGAACCCTATCATCTCCAACCTTAAGGAGGGTATGACAGTGCTCGAGTACTTCATCTCCACCCACGGTGCACGTAAGGGTCTTGCCGATACCGCTCTCGAGACTGCGGATGCAGGTTACCTCACTCGTCGTCTCGTCGACGTCTCCCATGTCGTCATCATCAACGAGGAAGACTGCGGTACCCTCAGAGGCCTTATCGCAACTGCAATCAAGAACAAGGACGAGATCGTCGAGTCTCTCGGCGAGCGCATCCTCGGTAGGACATCAGTACACGACATATTCAATCCTCTCACCGGTGAGCTCATCATCAAGGCAGGCGAAGAGATCAGGGAAGCAACCGCAGACCTCATCGACCACCTCCCTATCGAGCAGGTCGAGATCCGTTCCGTCCTCACCTGCGAGTCCCGCAAAGGTGTCTGCGCAAAGTGCTACGGACGCAACCTCGCAACCAGCAGGATGGTCGAGAAGGGCGAAGTCGTCGGTGTCATCGCTGCACAGTCATTCGGTGAGCCTGGTACACAGCTTACGCTCCGTACCTTCCACGTCGGTGGTACCGCATCCAGCACCGCAGCTGCTTATTCAATCGAGGCCACGTACGACGGTAAGCTCGTCGTCGAGGAGCTCAGGACCATCCAGAAGATCGAAGAGGATGGAACTGCCCAGGAGATTGTCGTCAGCCGTATGGCCGAGGTCAGCATCATCGATGAGAACACAGGCATGACCTACTCTCACTACGATGTTCCTTACGGATCCAAGCTCTACTTCAAGGATGGAGACAAGATCAGCAAGGGCGACCTCCTCTGCGAATGGGATCCATACAACGCTCTCACAATCGTCGAGACCGCCGGTACGATCAGATTCGACAGCCTCATCGAAGGTGTTACATTCCGCGAGGAAGCTGCTGACGAATTCGCAATCAACAAGGACAAGGTCATCATCGAGGCCAGGGACAAGACGAAGAACCCTTCAATCCTCATCGTCGACGAGAATGGCGACCAGATCAAGCAGTACAACCTCCCTGTAGGTGCCCACTTGATCGCAAACGACGGCGACAAGGTCAATGTCGGAGACGTCATCATCAAGATCCCTTGTGCCATCGGTAAGTCAAGCGATATCACAGGAGGTCTCCCACGAGTCACCGAACTCTTCGAGGCCAGAACTCCTTCTTCACCTGCAATCCTCTCCGAGATCAACGGTGAGGTCCTCATGGGCAAGGTCAAGAGAGGTAACCGTGAGATCATCGTCAAGAACAAGTCCGGCGAAGAGAAGCACTATCTCGTTCCGCTCACCAAGCAGATCCTGGTTCAGGAGAACGACTATGTGAAGGCTGGTACAAGGCTTTCAGATGGTGGAATCTCCCCTACCGACATCCTCAACATCCTCGGTCCGGTCAAGTCACAGGACTACATCGTCAACGAGGTTCAGGCTGTCCACCGTCTGCAGGGTGTAAAGATCAACGACAAGCACTTCGAGATCATCGTACGCCAGATGATGCGCAAGGTCCAGATCACCAACCCAGGCGACACAGACTTCCTCCAGGAGCAGCTGGTCGACAAGTGGGATTTCATGGATGCAAACGACGCAATCTTCGGCAAGTACTATGTACTCGACCCAGGTGATTCTCCAAGATATGCCCAGGGAGACATTGTCAACGCCCGTGAGATGAGAAATGAGAACTCATCACTCGAGAGACAGGGTCTCAAGATGATGACAACCCGCGAGGCTTGCCCTGCAACAGCAAAGCTCGTCCTCCAGGGTATCACCAGAGCAGCATTGAGGACAAACTCATTCATCTCTGCAGCTTCATTCCAGGAGACCACCAAGGTTCTCTCGGAGGCAGCCATCAGAGGCCGTGTCGACTACCTCGAAGGCCTCAAGGAGAATGTCATCAGTGGACACCTCATCCCAGCCGGTACCGGCCAGAAGGAGTTCCAGGACATCATCGTCGGTGCAAAGAACGAGTACGAACAGGAAATGAACGAGCTCTAGACCAGCTCTTCATGAACATGATAGCAGCGGATGACCCTTGGGTCATCCGCTGTTGTTATATACTACTTCTGCTCTGTACAGCATCGTGCTCGAAGGAGTACGATCCTTACGATCTCACCGGAACGACATGGAAGGGAGAGGAAATTTCGAATGGAGTCAGGACCTACCACTGCTGCAGATTCCTGGATGAAGACGACTGCATAATGTGGCATGAGACACCTGAAGGAGTAATCCTGACACGGGCGAGTCTCAAATACTACATGGAAGGAGATCCATACTACGACACCATCAAGATAGGGTCCCTGACCTTCAAGTTCAACGATGATGTCACTTGCTTCTCAAACAAGAATGAGAAATACTACCGACAGGTCAGTTTATTCTAGGAAGACAACGAAAAGAGGGTGGCCGGATGGTCACCCTCTTTCGATTTCAGGACGGAGCTATCAATAGGTAAAGCTCATGCGCCCGAGAGGCGCGCTGTCACCTGAGATGTAGTAGTCCATGATGTCATCAGGATTGGTCACATTGTCGGCAACCTTGAAGGCGAAGTGAGCCTTGCCCTTCTCGAGCCCGAGAGCCTCGAGCGGAACTGTGACCTTGAGAGTCTTGCCAGAGACTGAATATGCGGCCTTGCCAGCCATTACCTTCTTTCCATCAGCAGCAATCCTCTCGACGGTGGTGATGCCGTTGACGGTAGGATAGCGGTTGATCACGTAGTCATATTCAAACGCCTTGCCCTCGGAATCATCAGTCTTGATGAGGATGTTCATCCAGTTCTTGTCAGTCTGGGCATAAGGAATGACGTCTGCAGCAGTCTTGACGGTGAAGACGACCGAAGTCGCATTGTCGCTGACGCTGATCTCGACGATGTCGTTGCGCGCGCTGTTGTCCTGGTAGCGGGCCGAACCGTCGAAGTTCTTGAAGTCGCGAACCATTGCGTCACCCTCGAAGTCACGGTAGGTCATGCCCTTCTGGGCAGCGATGCCACAGTCACCCTTGTAGCGGACGACATTCTCAGCGAGCATCATGTAGAAGTTGTCGGCGTAGCCACCCTTCATCATCTCTGAATCACGGGAGAACTCCTCATTGAAGAGGTCCACGAAGACAGTCTCCTTCTTGCCGTTGCGCAGCTTGAGAGCAATCCACTCGTTCCATCCGGTCACGAAGACGTTGTCGATCTTGTCGATGTTGTCGAAGACAGTCTGCCACTGATTCTGGAAGTTGCGGCCCTTGCGGAAGTCTTCCTTGATCTCCTTGTGAGTCTTGGCATCCCAGCCACGTCCACGGCAGGTGGTTGTGTCAGAGAAGGTGACGGTCTCCACAGAATGCTGTGAGACAGAAACGGAGATGACACCGTTGTGGATCCTCTGAGGATTGTCCCAGCTCATCCAAGGGAAGGCATTCTCGTCGTACGGCTGGTTAGGCCACTGTGACTCACGCACGTCGAAGATCTTCTGGAGGTCTTCGCTGATGTAGTCAGGATTGGCGCCCTGGTCGGAAGACTTGTTGTTCTTGGTAAGACCGACAACGACCGGCTTGCCCTTAGGGCTGTAGAAGAGACCGTCCCAGGTGCCTGGCTTGATGTAGTTGTCGTAGATCTGCTGGACTGAGCGGCCTGAAGCGGAGTTCGTGTAGAATGCCACCTTAGGCACGTCGAAGCCCTGCTCGGCGAACTTCTTGAGGGTGTTCAGGACAACCGTCACAGGTGCCGGATAGACAACTGCATTGGTGGTGTCGAACATGAGATAGTCGATTCCTGCGTTCATGAGAAGCTCGATGTGACGGGCAACGACCCAAGGGTCACAGCTGTCGTAGTAGCCATAGAGAGGCTCTCCCCAGAAATGGAACTGGCTTGCCGGACTCTTCGGGGTTCCCTGAGGGTTCCAGAGGTCCTCTGGAGCTTCCTTAAGGAGCTTGGTGATGTCATAGATACCTTTCTGCTCGCTTGGATGCTGGCCAAGCCAGATGAAGTAGAAGATACCGACGTCCTTCTTCTTGGTTTCCTGTCCGAAGACAGGCGCTGCAAGCATCAGAGATGCCGCGAGGGCGATGAGAATTCTTTTCATGATGTGTTATCTGTTAGTGGTTCGTTATTTCCAGCTGGTCTTGAACTGGTAGGTACCGGAGCCGACCTCCTTGGCCGTGTATCCCTTTGCGGAAGGGATCCAGACCGTTGCAGTGGAGTTGGCAGGGATGGTGACATCGAGAGTCAGTGAACGACCCTTCTTGTGCCATGCACTCTTGATGGTTCCCTTGACAGTCTCAAGCTCACCTTCAGCGAAATCAAGTTCATCGAAGATGTAAGGCTTGATCGTGAAGTGCTCATAGGCTGGCTTCTCGAATTCAGGAGAGATACCGGCGACATACTTGTGGAACCATGAGCCGATGGAGCCCATCATAGGGTGGTTGTGCGAGTTCATGGCATCTCCAGTGAGGTACTCCCAACGCTCCCAGAGCGTGGTGGCACCATTTGCAAGCATGAATCCCCAGCCTGGATAGGTTGTCTGGGTTGCGATCCTGTACGCCTCCTCCTTGTGTCCATACTCAGTGAGCATCTCAAGGAGATACTTGGTGCAGAGGTTTCCTGTGGTGAGGTGGTAGTCATGGGCGACGACATCTGCCACGAGGTTGTCAACCACGCGCTGGATGTTCTTCTCAGGCACGATGCCGAGGAAGAGGGCAAATGAGTTGGCAGCCTGGTTGTTGGTACCGTAGCCACCTGCAGCCTCGTCCCAGTACTCGCGGTTCATCGCAGCAGCGGTCGCGTCTGCCAGCCTTGAATATTCAGCTGCGTCCTCGGTGCGTCCTGCGACCTGAGCCATCTGCGAGAGGATCTTCGCGCAGTAGTAGAGGTAGCCGGTGGAGATCATCAGGCCAGGAGTGTACTTGGAGACACCTGCATCCGGATGAATGAGGAACTCGCGAGGAGGGCACCAGTCGCCGTAGTAGCTGTAGTCCACGATGCCGTCCTTGGTCCTGGAGTGGAGGTAGTCGACCCAGGCCTTCATGTTGTCGAAACCGTCGATGATGAGGGACTTGTTGCCGTAGAACTTGTAGGAGTTGTAGGCAAGAAGGAGGAAGCTTGCGCAGACAGGGTCGGCAGGACGTGCTCCGAAACGGAAAGGAGCGACGCAGGTGATCGTGCCATCCTTGCCCTGGGTGTCGACGACATCCCAGAAGAACTTAGGGAAGAACCTTGCCATGTCGAAGTTGTAGAATGCAGGTTCCATGCTGACGGTCAGGTCATTGAGCCATCCCATGCGCTCGTCGCGCTGAGGGCAGTCGGTCGGAACGCTGTGGAAGTTGGACGACTCGGTGTTGATCACCATCGTGTTGATGTCGTTGAGAAGCTGGTTGCTGCAGGTGAAGGACGAAGTCCTGTCCATGGATGAACGGACGGCCTTTACCTGGATGTCCTCGATCTTTGGAGCGGTCTCGAGACCCTCGATCTGGATGAAGCGGAAGCCATGGTAGGTGAATCTAGGCTCCCAGGAGAACTGGTCGTCGGTGGCAGGGATGAAGCTGTCCTCGGACTTGGCGTTCCTGAGGTTGTCCTGGTTGACCAGGCCGTTGTCCCTGACGGTCTCGGCGTAGCGCATGGTGACCTTCTTGCCGGCCATGCCCTTGACGCTGACGGAGATCCAACCAGCCATGTTGCGGCCTGCATCGACCACATAGACGCCAGGCTGCGGCTCGGAGATGGCTGCAGGAGCAAAGGTCTCGACGACCTTGATCGGCTCCATCTGCTGAGATACCATCTTTCCGACAGGCTCATCGGTGTTGTAGGCAAGACCCCAGACCTTGTTCATGAGACCGGCAGGACGGTAAGGCTCGTAGAGCTCAGGATTCTCCTCGCGTGCATCGAAATGCTCGCCGTCGAAGATGGTTGTGTACATGGTCGAGCCTGCTGTGATGGCCCTCATGTCTCCGGCAGTCAGGGCTGCCTGGGTTCCATCCTCGAAGAGGACATGCATCTGCATGCGGAGCTTAGGGGTGCCGATGAAGCCAGGAGCAACAGCGACGACGATGGTGTTGGCCTCCTCCGAGAAGCAGTCGGAGACATCGTAGGTCGCATAGTAGATTGTCTTGCTGTAGGAGCTCTGTGCCGGGTCAAGGACATGGTCCCCGACCTTCTTGCCGTTGATCATGAGCTCATAGAAGCCAAGGCCGGCGATGTAGATCCTCGCGTCCTTGACAGGCTTCTTGCCGTAAGCCACGGTTGCCTTGAAATAGAGGACACGGCCAGGCATGCCGGTGGCATAGCCGATCCAGCCGCCCCACCAGTCTTCCTCGTGGAGAAGACCCATCTCGAAAGATGCCGGCTCGGACCATGGAGTCACGCTGCCGTCGGCAAGGGTGGTGCGAGCCTTCCAGTAGTAACGTCCACGGCTGTTCAAGGTCGCACCCTGGTAGATGATGCCGGTGGAGTGGGAACCTGGCTGCATGCCACTGTCCCACATGTCAGCCTGACCTTCTGCCAGCTTCTCAGGAGAGCTGGCCACGATGACCTGCCAGGCGGACTGCATTGTGTTCCTGACGTTCGACTCGATACGCCAGCTGAACTGAGGCTGAGCCTGGTCGATTCCGAGAGGCTCGCTCTGGTAATTACACTCAAGGCCGGTGACCTTGATCACAGGCAGCTCCTTTGCAGAAACGGTCATCTGACCGGCAAGGCCGATGAAGCAAAGGGCGCACAAGAGGATTCTCTTCATATCTGTAAATAGTTATTTGTTTTTACTTTCCGTAGATTTCCGGAACGTCGACGAGCGTGCGTTCGAACATGCTCTGGCCGCCCTTCCAGTTAGGATGGTGGTAGACTCTCCACTTCCATTCCTCCCAGTAGTCCTCGAAGAACATCTTGGTCTTGTCGACCACCTTTCCGTCTCCGTCCAGGGAAGTGGCGAGGTCAAACATGCAGCCCTTGAGGTCATACTTCTCGCGCACCTGGGCGATGATCCGGTTGACCGGAACCTGGGTGCCGCTCTCGTTGCTCGGGATGTTGTTCAGGATGACGGTGCTGCCCTGGGACTGGATGTACTCGACAAGCTGTGAGAGATTCTCGACAGTGTCGCCGCCGTTGGTGCCGATGGTGACCATGACGTACTCGGCGTCGATGTAAGGCAGCTCGTTGCGGATGTAGTTCAGGACTTCATTGATCGTGCAGCCACCGCGGCCGCTGGACATGGCATCGCCGTCAAGATGGCGGATGATGCGCTGGGTCCATGCACTGCCGAAGATGGAAGCCGGGAAATAGCCTTCAGGCTGGGTGATGGAATCTCCGTAGATCAGAAGCCTGACCTTGCTCTTGAGAGCGGAGACGGTGATCCTGCCGACGACAGCGGAGGCACCGCTTCTCAGGCCGAAGCAGTAGTGGTCCCACTGCATCCCGACACTGAATCCAGTCTGGAGGTCACCTGTCTTGCGGCCGCCGGGCCCATCGTTCGTGGCCTCTGTCGAAGCGACCTGCTTTCCGTCAGCCGTAAGGATGCGGACGATCGCCTTGTTGTAGATGTGGAAGATCTCCACATCATAAGGCTTGCCTCCCTCAAGGAAAGGCACATCAACATCCGTCACAGGCGAAGTCAGGATGCGGACCTTCCTGGAAGGCACATCGACTTCGGCGGTGAAGTCTCCCATGCTGCTCTGGAACCAGATGACAGCATCCGGAGAAGGAGTGATGCGGTAGCGCACCACCCTCTCGGCAAGGGCATAGAAGCGGTCAAGCTTGACGAGGGCGGTTCCCGGAACGAGGGAAAGGCCGCCTTGCGAATATTCAGCTGCGCCGTTGAGCTGCAGGCATTCAGCCTTCTCTCCCCTCTCGAGGTCGAGGTCGTACATCACAACCGGCTTTGAGGAATGCTTGCCCTTGGCACTGGCTGGAAGAAGCAGGAAAAGGCAGGCAAGGATTGTTAGAATTCTTTGCATATCGTTCTCTTTGAGACAAGATCGAACTGGTTGACAGACTCGACACCGACCTTTCGGGCATCCGTGCCGGAGATGGTGAATTCCATCCTGGCAGGCTGGAGCGGATAGGTGTTGTCGCCGTTGGTGTCGAATGACTGGTAGCGTCCTTCTGCAGGCACGGTGCCCACAAGGACCTTGTTCTTGTAGATGTTGAACTTGGAGAAGCCGGACTCGATGTCGGCATCTGCCTTCCAGGTGAGCACGAGGGAGGTGTCAGTCCTGACGACCTTCAGGTCGTACGGAGCCGAAGGTGCCGTCTTGTCGCTGAGGGTGCTTGTGGACACATATTCCTTCCAGTTCTCAGCTGTCAGCTTGTCCGGGAAGCG
>JAGHSC010000255.1 GCA_018066065.1 Candidatus Cryptobacteroides faecihippi | reverse complement strand
TCCTTAAGCAGTACGAGAAGCTTTTCGAGATGGACGGCATGCAGCTGAAGCTTGCCGACGGAGTCAAGGAACTCATCGTCGACACTGCCATCTCCAACAAGCTCGGAGCCCGCGGACTCCGCTCGATCTGCGAGAAGATCTTCGACGACGCGATGTACGATGCCCCTTCCTCAAGGAAGAAGACATTCACAATCACTCTTGAATATGCCAGTGCGAGACTGGCCGACAACATTCAGTGACATCAACCATGAAAGCCTACATTCAGGAAAACGAAGGACGGTTCCTCGAGGAACTGTATTCATTGCTCAGGATCCCATCCATCAGTGCCAGGCAGGAGCATAAGCCTGACATGATTCGCTGTGCGGAAAGACTCAAGGAGCTTCTTCTCGAGGCCGGAGCCGACGAGGCCGGAGTCTATCCGAGCAAGGGTAACCCGGTGGTCTTCGGCCAGAAGATCGTCAACCCTGAGTGGAAGACAGTCATGATCTATGGCCACTATGATGTCCAGCCGCCGGAGCCGCTCGAGAAATGGGTCTCGGACCCGTTCGAGCCGGAGATCCGCAAGGATGCAACCGGCCGCGATGCAATCTACTGCAGGGGCGCCAACGACGACAAGGGCCAGCTGTTCATGCACATCAAGGTCTTCGAGTACCAGCTTCGCTCGGGAAAGCTTCACCATAACGTGAAGTTCATCTGCGAGGGCGAGGAAGAGAGCGGAAGCCCATCGCTTGCCGACTGGGTACGCGACCACAAGGAATGGCTTGGCGCAGATGTGATCCTTGTCTCCGACACGACCATGATTTCGGAGAAGGTCCCTTCCATCAATTGCGGAATGCGCGGACTTGCCTATCTCGAGGGTACTCTCACCGGCCCCGACCATGACCTTCATTCAGGTCATTACGGCGGTGCGGTCGCCAACCCTATCCAGACCCTCTGCGACATTATCTCCATCCTCATCGACAAGGACGGCAGGGTCACCATACCCGGCTTCTATGACGATGTCGTCGAGCTGTCAGCCGAAGACAGGGCTCAGCTCGCAAGGGTTCCTTTCGACTTGGATGAATTCAAGGAATCCCTTGGAGTTCAGGAACTTAGGGGCGAGAGTGGATATTCGCCGCTCGAGAGGATCGGCATCAGGCCTTGCCTTGATGTCTGCGGCATCTGGGGAGGCTACATCGGAGAAGGTGCGAAGACCGTGCTTCCTTCCGTGGCCCATGCAAAGATTTCCATGCGCCTTGTCCCGAACCAGGAAAGCGCAGTCATCACAAGACGTTTCAAGGAGCATCTCGAGAAGATCGCTCCTGCCTACTGCAGGATCGAGGTCAAGCCGTGTGAAGGCGGCGAAGGTTTCCTCATCCCTATCTCTTCTTCTGCATTCCAGGCTGCTTCGAAGGCCATGACCGAGGTCTATGGCATCGAGCCTGTACCAAGCCGCGGAGGTGGCAGCATCGCTGTCCTCGCCGACATGCAGAAGATCCTCGGTGTGGATCCGCTCCTGATGGGCTTCGGCCTGGAGAGGGACACAATCCATTCACCGAACGAAAGTTACCTTATCTGCCAGTTCCATGCTGGCATGGAATCGATTTCAAAATTCTACGAATATTATGACTAGAGAAGAACTCTTCCTTCAGATGAAGGCCAAGGGCACGATGCTCTGCGTCGGCCTCGACACGGACTATGCCAAGATCCCTGAGTGTGTCAAGGCAGGCAGAAGCATGGCTGATGCTGTCCTTGAATTCAACAAGCGCATCATCGATGCAACTTCAGACCATTGCGTCGCCTACAAGCCGAACCTTGCGTTCTACGAGTGCCTCGGACTTGAGGGAATGTCCATCCTGGACAAGACTGTGGACTATCTCCGTGCAAACCATCCGGAGCAGTTCCTGATCGCCGACGCAAAGAGGGGAGACATCGGCAACACTGCCAAGATGTACGCCAAGAGCCTCTTCGAGACATTCGACTTCGATGCCGTCACGATCTCTCCTTACATGGGATCCGAGACTGTGACTCCTTTCCTGGCCTATCCAGGCCGCTATGCAATCGTCGTCGCTCTCTCGTCCAACCCTTCATCCGTCGACTTCCAGACGGCCGTCAAGGAGGAGAAGCCTCACTACCAGGTTGTGATGGAGAAGATGATGTCCATCTCCACTCCCGAGAACATGATGTTCGTCGTCGGTGCCACCAAGGCTGACAAGCTCAAGGAAATCAGGCAGTTCTGTCCTGACAACTTCTTCCTTGTCCCTGGCGTGGGCGCACAGGGCGGAAGCGCTGAGGAGGTGATGGCCAACGGAGCCAATGACCTTGGCGGACTGCTGATCAACTCGTCCCGCGGCGTCCTTTACGCTTCAGCAGGCGAGGACTTTGCCCAGGCTGCGGCTGAATCAGCTGCAAAGACTGCCGCCTTCTAGGAACTTCGCATTTGAATATTCACACAAAGACTTAATACCCAATCACATGAAACGAACTCTCATTGCTTTGCTGATGCTTGTCTGCATGAGTGCTGCCGCAGCAAAGCCCGCAGTTACCCCTGTGTCGCTTACTTGCAACGACATGAAGGATCCTGTTGCAGTCAGCAACATCAGCTTCAGCTGGAAGCTTTCATCGACTGTCAACGGCGCTTGCCAGACAGCCTACGAGCTTTGGATCGGCTCGACTGCCAGCTGCAACGGAAATGTCTGGAAATCAGGCAAGGTGGCCTCCCAGGACCAGCTTGACATCACTCTTCCGGAGTCTGTTGTCCTCGAGGATGGAAAGCAGTACTTCTGGAAGGTGCGTGTCTGGGATGGCAATGGCCAGGCGTCCTCATGGAGCAAGCCTGCAACATTTACCAAGTCGATCGACAATTCATGGGATGCATCCTGGATCGCAACGGGCAAGACCGGGGATGGTCCATTCCCATACTTCCGCAAGACCTACACTCTCAGCAAGAGCAAGGTACGCAGGGCGGTGATCTATCTCTGTGGACTCGGCTGCTCCGAGCTCTTCCTCAACGGAAAGGCCGTGGAGCCAAACCGTGTCCTCGACCCTGCACAGACGGACTATGACAAGAAGGCCCTCTACAGCGCATTCGACGTCACTTCTCTTCTCGTCAACGGAAACAACTGCATCGGTGTCATGCTCGGAGCAGGCTGGTACAACCAGAGCAAGGTCTGGACCCCTGCATTCTCCTATGGCAACCCTATCCTTCGCTGCCAGATGAGGATTGAATATTCAAACGGCAAGGTCGAGATGCTCGGAACAGACACTTCATGGAAGTGGATGGACGGCCCGCTTGTCAGCTCCAATGTCTACCAGGGCGATGAGTATGATGCAACCCTCGCCATCGATGGATGGTGTGAGGCCTCGTTCGATGACAGCTCATGGCACAACGCAGTGAGGGTAGAGAACGGCAGTTCGGCTGCTCCGTCCTACGACGAAAACGGCAACGTGACCGGCGTGATAAACGGCATCATCCCTGGAAGGATGGTAGCCCAGGAACTCCCTCCAATGCTTGCAGGTGCCCCTGAGAAGGCAGACAAGATGTGGCGCTCATCAAAGCCTGGCAACGTCTGGGTCTATGATTTCGGCACCAACCTCACTTCCGAGGTCGTCTTCTCGGCTTCTCTCCCTAAGGGAGTCCGCCTTCAGACAAGAGGCTCCGAGGAAATCTTCAGCGACAGCAAGGAAATCGATGTCGCTTCCACCGGCGTCGAGCATGTCGGCTACCAGCAGGATGCCTACACCTTTGCAGGAAAGGGCCTCGAGACCTGGATGCCTGTCTTCACCTACCATGGAATGAGGTATGTCGAGCTTACCATCGAAGGCTCCGATGCTGAACCTACCCTTGACTGGATCAAGCGTGCTCCGGTCCACACCGACGTTGAAACCATCGGATCTTTCGAGTGCTCTGACCATCAGATCAACTACCTCCACGACATCGCCTGCAGGACATTCATCAATGCCTTTGTCGGCCTTCCTGTCGACTGCAACCAGAGAGAGAAGTGCGGATGGCTCGGTGACACCCATGCCTACGACCGTGCCGCAAACATGAACTTCCAGATGAACAACTTCTGGGTGAAGTACCTTGACGACATCAGGACCACCTCGGATGTCAGGCTTGTCAACACCCTTCACCACAAGTACTACAACAATGTGTTCTACAATGCAGACAAGGAAGTCGGAGTTCCATTCATGATCGCTCCTGGAAGGCGTCTCTGTGGAGTCGCATCACCTGACTGGGGAACCGCAGTTGTCCAGCTCCCTTGGCATCTCTATGTCTACTATGGCAACAAGCTCATCCTTGAGGACTACTACGACATGATGAGCATCTGGGTACGCCACATCGCCGACACCGCCGTTGACGGAATCGTCTACGAAGGCCTCAGCGACTGGTGCCCTACCTACAGCAACCACCAGCACAACAACACCCCTGTCGAGTTCTCATCGACCGCGTTCCACCTCCTTGACCTCGGCATCATGGTCCAGACAGCCAGGCTTCTCGGCAAGGACGAGGATCTCAAGTGGTTCGAGCAGCAGTATGAGCACGTACGCAAGGCAATCATCGCCAAGTTCTACAACCCGCTCAAGTGCTCTTTCGGCGGCCAGACAGCCAATGCGATGGCTCTCGAGCTCGGCCTCGTTCCTGAAGAGCATCGCTACGATGCCACCCAGGCAGTCATGTTCGACATCAACACAGGCCATAAGTTCCTTGATGTCGGAGTCTTCGGCCTTTCAAGGATCGGCAGCGAGCTTGCCAGAAACGGTGCCGCTTCCGATGCATTCAAGCTCTTCACCAAGAAGGGTGAGGATTCATTCGGCGTGATGGTCGATTCCCTCAAGGTCTCCACTCTGTGGGAGTCTCTCCCTGTGCAGAGCTGGACTTCGACAAATCCTCACGGTTCGCACAATCATCCTATGCAGGGCGGTTATGAGTCATGGATCCTCGAGGATGTGGCTGGTCTCAGACCTGTAGCGGAGAACCCTGGATTCAAGACCATCCTCTTCCACCCTCAGCACATGGAGCAGCTCGAGTGGGCAAAGGCTTCCATCGACACAAGGTACGGCATGACCTCATCTTCATGGAAGAAGGAAGGCAATGCCATCGTCTGGGACATCGTTATCCCTGCAGGAGCTGATGGACTTGTGAATATTCCTGAAGGCAAGAGTGTCACCGTCAACGGAGCCGCTGCTTCCCTCGAGAAGAAGGTCGTTTCCGGCAACACCTACAGCGTGCTTCCTTCCGGAACCTATCATATCGTTGCTGAATAGTTTTTGATTAAAGAGATGAATCTGAGAAACATCATTCTGCCTGTCGCATCTCTCCTGCTTGCAGTTGCCTGCAACTCTGGCTCGGGGAACGATGCAAGTCCTGTCTACAAGGATCCTTCAGCTCCTGTCGAAAGCAGGGTGAAGGATCTCCTCAAGCGCATGACACTTGAGGAAAAGGCCTATCAGCTGACCCAGTGGCATCTAGGGGCCAATGACAACCCTAACAACATCATCACGGAGAATGATGCTACCAGAACATTGAATCCTCTGCTCGGCAGCGTCATCTACACCGGTGAAGGCTCCGAGCGCCGCAATCTCCTTCAGAAGAGAGCCATCGAGGAAACCCGTCTCGGGATTCCGATCATCTTCGGCTATGATGTCATCCATGGCTACAGGACCATCTATCCGATCTCGCTTGCAGCGGCATGCTCATGGAATCCGGAGATGGTCCGTAAGTGCTGTGCCATCGCGGCCCGCGAGGCTAGGTCTTCCGGAATCGACTGGACTTTCTCTCCAATGATCGATGTCGCACGCGATCCTCGCTGGGGACGCATTGCGGAAGGCTATGGAGAAGATCCTTATGCTGCATCTGTCTTCGCAGCCGCAGCAGTCAAGGGGTATCAGGGAGATGACATCTCATGTGAGAACAATGTAGCCTCATGCCTGAAGCATTTCGTCGGCTATGGCGCTTCCGAGGCTGGCAGGGATTATGTCCAGACAGACATCTCTGACCAGACTCTCTGGGACACCTATCTTCCTCCATACGAGGCTGCCGTCAAGGCTGGCGCGAAGACTCTCATGAGCTCGTTCAATCTTGTCAATGGCATTCCCGGCTCGTCCAACAATATCACGATCAATGGAATCCTCCGCGGAATGTGGGGCTTCGACGGAATGGTGGTCTCCGACTGGGCATCTGTTTCCCAGATTGTCACCCAGCGCTTTGCCAAGGATAATGACGAAGCCTCGCTGATGGCCATCGAGTCAGGAGTCGACATGGACATGGGTGACATGCTTTATCCGGAGTCGCTTCCGAAACTCATCGAGGAAGGACGTCTCAGCATCAAGACGGTCGACCAGGCCGTTGCCCGCGTGCTCAGGCTCAAGTTCGAGCTTGGCCTCTTCGAGAATCCATACGCACCTGAATATCCAGACGGAAGCAACCTCCTCCATCCGGAGGACATCAAGACTGCCGAGGAAGCTGCCAATGAGACAATCGTCCTCCTCCAGAACAATGGCTCCATCCTTCCCCTTGGCGACAAGGTCAGGAAGATCGCCATCGTGGGACCGCTTGCAAAGGACGGAACCAACATGATGGGAAGCTGGCCAGGACATGGCCATGGCAACGAGATGTGCACGATCTGGGATGCTTTTTCCTCTGAATATGCGGGGCGCGCGGAGTTGCTCTATGGCTTCGGCTGTGGCTTCGATTCCGAGAATGCAGAAGGCTTCAGGCAGGCAATCGCCGCCGCGAGACAGTCAGATGTCGTCATAGCCTGCCTTGGCGAACCCAACACATGGAGCGGTGAGAGTGCCAGCCGTGCATTCATCGACCTGCCTGCACCTCAGCAGAAGTTGCTCGAGGCTCTCCATGCCACTGGAAAGCCGGTTGTGCTGCTTCTCGTGAACGGAAGGCCTCTTGAGTTGAGGAATGCTGTCTGCAATGCGGAGGCTGTCGTCGAGATGTGGCAGCCGGGCATCGCTGGAGGCAAGCCTGCCGCCGGTGTCGTCTCCGGAAGGATCAATCCATCTGGAAGACTTGCCGCGACTTTCCCTTACACCATTGGACAGATTCCAATCTACTACAACAGGCGTCATCCTGCGCGTAACGGAACCATGGGGTACTATCTCGACTGTACCGTCGAACCTCTCTATCCTTTTGGCTATGGCCTCAGCTACAGCACATTCGAATACGGCGACATCACATTGAGTTCCGATTCGGTCGCAAAGGATGGCAGCTTGACAGCTTCTGTCACGGTGACGAACACCAGCGGCAGGGACGGCATGGAGACGGTCTTCTGGTTCGTAGAGGATCCAGCATGCTCAAGGGTGGTCCGTCCGGAAAAGGAACTCAGGCATTTCGAAAAGCAGCTTGTCAAGGCCGGGGAATCCCGCACATTCACATTCGAGATCGATGCAATGAGAGACTTGAGCTATGTTGACGGCAAGGGCGAGAGATTCCTCGAAAGCGGTGAGATGTCCATCATCGTTGCCGGCAGGAGAGCAAGCTTCAGCGTGTTATAAGATAGTTTTGCAATGATTGTACACAAGGTAAACGGGAAGGCTCCTCAGCTTGGGAAAGATTGTTTCGTGGCTGAGACGGCAGCCATCCTCGGAGATGTCAGGATGGGAGACAACTGCACCGTCTGGTACGGGGCTGTGATCCGTGGCGACGACAATTCCATCGAGATCGGGGACAGGGTCAATGTCCAGGACTGCACCGTGATCCATGTCTCGGAAGGCCCTGCCGGCAAGGTCAGGATCGGTAATGACGTTGTGCTCGGCCACAATGCCACCATCCATGCCGCAACGATCGGTAATCATTGCCTGGTCGGTATGGGGGCCACAATCCTTGACGGCGCTGTCGTTGAGGATGGCTCTCTTGTCGCTGCCCACGCCCTGGTGCTTGGAAAGACGCACATCGGCCCGGGAGAACTCTGGGCCGGAGTCCCTGCCAAGTTTGTGAAGAACATCTCGCCGGAAGCTGTAAAGCGTACCATCGATGAAGGAGTCAAGGCCTACGTCGAATGGGGAAAGGTCTATTCTGAAGTCATCGAGAAGGGAGAATGAAGTATCTTTTTCAGTTTCTGGTCATCCTGGCGTTTGCCTTTGCGGGCGAATTGCTGCATCATTTCATCCATCTTCCTATCCCGGCCAGCATCTATGGCATCGCCCTGCTTTTCCTGGCACTTGAGATACGTGTCGTGAAGGTGAAGGACGTGGCTGATGTCAGCTCTTTCTTCATCGCCATCATGCCAGTACTTTTCCTTCCTCCCGCTGTAGGGATCATGGAATCGTGGGGATTGATCAGTGAAAACTGGCTTGCAATCGTCGCTGTGATTGTCATCAGCACTTTCGTAGTCATGGGTTTCACGGGTCTTGTTTCGCAGGTAGTTATCCGCAGGAGGAGGAAGAAATGAAGGAAGTCCTTGAATCATCCATCTATTTCGGAGTCCTCCTGAGCCTGGCATCCTATGGCCTTGGGGTACTTCTCAGGAAAAAGACCGGCTGGGGGTTCATGAATCCTCTGCTGGTGTCCATCATACTGGTCACAGCCTTCCTTGTCTGCACCGGAATCAGCTATGATTCCTACAAGAGGGGAGCCGACCTCATCAGCTATCTTCTCACTCCTGCAACAATCTGCCTTGCCGTGCCTCTTTATGAGCAGTTTGAAATCCTGAAGAAGAATTTCACGGCTGTGCTTGTCGGAACTGTTTCCGGAGTGCTTTCAAGCCTTGCCTGCATACTCCTTCTATCCATTGTCTTTGGATTCGACCACACGACTTTCGTGACTTTCCTGCCGAAATCCATCACCACTGCCATCGGAGTCGGTGTCTGCGAGGAGTACGGTGGAATCGTGTCCCTCGGTGTCGTGGCAATTGTGATCACCGGAGTCCTTGGGAACGTCTTTTCCGAGGCATTCCTGAAACTGTTGAAGATAGATGAACCGATTGCCAAGGGGTTGGCAATCGGCTCTTCAGCTCATGCTGTGGGTACTGCCAAGGCATTTGAGATCGGCCCTGTCGAGGGGGCTATGAGCAGCCTGTCCATCGTTGTCTGTGGACTTCTGACCGTCCTGCTTGCCCCGTTGTTCGCCTTTCTGCTCTAGACCGTTCCCCTGCAGCTAGTTTCCCATCCTGTTCTTTGCTCTCCACTGTGCAGGTGAGCATCCATGTATCTCCTTGAACTTCCTTGAGAGGTTCTTGGCGTCATTGTCTCCGAAAGTCATGGCAATGTTCTGAATCGGCTCCGATGTGTTTCTGACAATCTCCGAGAACAGCTTCATCTTGGAGTCGAGGATGTATTCGTAGATTCCTTTTCCCATGAAGGCCTTGAACTTCTTTTCCATAAGCCTTCTAGACACGGCGACCTCTTTCATCACATCTATCACGGTTATCTTGTTCCTGATGTTGTCCTGGACGAAGCGTACGACTTTCTGTATGTCCGGGTCAGTTGACGCTACCGATGCCGTGCTGACTCTCTCGACCACCGTCGCAGGCTTCATCATGATGTCATACCCTTTGTAGCCGGGCTGCATTATGCATCGGTGGAGCATCTCCCCGATCTTCCATCCTACGTCCTCGACATCCATGCTGAAGCTTGACAGCGAGTTGATCTTCATGTTGCAGATCCTTTCGTCATTCCACGATCCGAGGATTGCTACCTCAGTGGGAACTCCAATCCCGAAGACATTGCACAGCTCAATGAGGTTGTTTCCGTAGATGTCTTTTCCCGTCAGGATCGCCACGGGTTTCGGCAGGCTGCTTAACCAATCCTTCATTCCCGATAGCTCCACGCGGAAGTCATTATCTTCATCAAAGAGGTGCACTGAACACCTGTCTTCCAGGCCTGCTTTGCGAAGCTCCTCGATGAATCCTGTGAACCTTGTCTGACCTGTCTTGTCCGATGTGTGCGTGTAGAGCCCGAAGTTTGTGTATTTCTTGTCCATGAAGAATCTTGCGGCAAAGCGCCCGTTGGCTCGAGCATCGGCACGGATCATCGGGACACCGTCGATTTCCTCTCCAATGTTGTTTGCGATGACCACTATCCCTTCGGATGTCAGTATCTCAAGATTCTCTTCCTTCTTGAAACTACCCATCACAAAGTCGACGTTCCATGACTTGCACCATTCTAGCAATCCTGTTATCCCGATCTTGTCCTTGTATTCTTGGGATAGAGTGCAGATTGTACAGTTCGGGACATTCCTTTCCTGGACATATCTTTTGATTCCCTTGATTGTTTCGTTGATGAATATTTCTTGGTACTCAGTGATTATCAATAGTCTAGGCATCGTACAATCGTTTTGCTTATTATACTATTTGTGGGATGTGCGTAAATTGCGTATAAAAATACGTAATTTACGCCAATTTGCAAAACGGCTAAATATTTTTTGTAAAATGCTGAAAATCAGGTATCTATCCATGTGGCGAAAATGGTCGTATCTATTACTATCCGTAAATTGGGGTATGGTTTGCGTAAATTACGAATAATTGGAAATTTTTTTGATATAACTTTGTCATCGCAATCAGGGATGGTTGGCAAGATTTGAAGATACAGTCATAGTTAAAGCAATATACACCTGAAAAAATTTGACCTATGGGTGTACCGGTCTGAGGGTTGATTCACAGGCGAGAGCCTGTAATCATAACCCTCAGGGGTACAAAAACGAAAGGGCCGGATGACGATCCGGCCCTGTTTTTTTTCTCTTACTTCAGAATGATGCAAGGGTCCACTGGATACCTTCCGAAGTCCTTTCCGTAGATTGCCAGTCCTCCTGATCCATTTCCGGATTCGGGTGCAGAAAGCTTGATCCTGAGTTCAGCGCCAGGCTTGACGAGCTCGGAAGGAACCTCTGCCCTGATGAGGCAGCCATAGGAACCGCCCTCGCGCATCCAGCGCTGCGCCGGCTGTGAGTTCCATGAGAGTACTCCTCTGTGGTCTGCCGGATCATCCTCCAGGTCGAAGGCTGCGACATCGATGCCGTTGATCTCGATGCAGACCTTTGACTTCCACTGCACTCCATCAGTCATCGCGTAGGAGTTCGGCGACTTGCAAGGATCGAAGGTCCCTCCTCCGAGCATGTAGTCTCCATCGATCTCGTTACCCTCGCAATCCTTTCCGAAGAGCTGCTTCGCCGAAGCCTCGAACACGATCTCTGCTCCCTTGGCCTCGCCAAGATTCTCAGGCAACGTGACTGAATATTCAAATGCGCCATGGCCGAATCCATTGACCTTCAGGCTGTCAAGAACCACTGTGTTCTTGACGCTCCATTCTGCGGCTGTGTAGCTTGCAGGTGCGAATGGAACTGCGCCTTCGATCTTTACATCGTTGACGACGAAGAGGCAGAAGTTGCGGCTGAGCACCGTGCCCTTGGCATCCTTGAGGATGTATCTGAGCACGTAGACTCCGTTCTCGGAAGGAATGCTGACAGTGCGTGTGCCGATCTCTGCAAGCTCGAAAGGCTTGAAGGCCACAGCCATGCTTTCGCTGCCGAGCTCCACTGGAGTTCCATCCCACTTCCAGCCTCCCAGCTCCGTGGCGAGCTCAAGCTTGCCTGGATCCTTGTCTGTGGTGAAGGATGAACTGAGCTTGACTGTCTGCACCGATCCTCCAGGAACGGTCCTGCAGATCTTTCCGGCAGGCACGATGTAGTAAGGGGTGTGGAAGTCGGCGATGGTCATGCCGGGAACGAAGTCGCAGAGTCCGTCGATCTTCTCGCTCCTGTCGAACTTGACGTAGCCGTTCCACTCATTGATGACATCGTGGTGCTCCGTGTAGAGCCATCCGCCGATCTTCAGGTGCCTGTGGAAGGCGTCCATCATGCAGTGATAGTCCCAAGAGTAGTCGCAGTCTCCTGCGCTGCCTTCGTAGCCCCAGACATTTCCGCACTCGCTGTTGATCATCGGAACGTCCTGGACAGTGTTCTCGCCGATGTAGTTGAAACCGCTTCCCACGACTGTGTTCTTGTCAAAGTAGTTTGCCATGATCTCCCATCTGTGTCCAGCCTGGTAGGAATGCCATGAGTTGATGTCGGTCTCGACATGGTCCTGGTTGCAGGCTGAATTGTCTTCCACGAGCCAGGTCGGGTCGAGCTCCTTGGTGAGGTGGTACATGCTGCGTACCCACTCCTGAGTCTCGTGGGTGTAGGATTTGCCTTCCTCGCCGTTGGTGAAGAGGCCCCATGTCTCGTTGAAGTTCACCCATGCGAATATTGAAGGATGGTTGAAGTCCCTCTCGACCTGGTCTCTCATGCAGCTTTCCCACTCCTGCCTTGCCTCAGGGCCTGGCTCTCCCCAGAAGTTCGGGACGTCGGCCATGATGAGCAGTCCGAGCCTGTCGGCCCAGTAGAGCTTGCGTGGGACCTCCACCTTGATGTGCACGCGGTTGCCGTTGAGGCCCAGCTTCTTGCTCAGGAGGATCTCGTCCTTCATGAATTCATCGCTTGGGAAGGTGTAGAATCCTTCCGGATGGTAGCTCTGGTCCAGGGTGAGCTGGAGGTAGAGCGGATGGTTGTTGAGAGCGACGTACTTGTAGCCCTGGCCAGGGACTTTCATTGCGCTGACCTTTCTCTGTCCGAAGTAGCTCTCCACCTCGTCCTCCTTCTTCCCGTCGACGGCAAGCGAGATGGAGACCTCGTAGAGGTAAGGGTCATCGATGTCCCAGAGATGCTGATCCTTCAGGGGAATATCCACGCTCGCAGTCTGTCTGCCATTGAATGAGACCTTGACGTCCTTCTGCTTCCTGTCCTTGAACCTGACGGTGGCAACAGCGTCACCTGCAGGGGCGGAGTCCAGCGAAACGTCCATCCTTACGAGGGAGTTGTCGATGTCTGGGGTGAAGTGAATGCTGCTGAGGTAGTTGCCTCCGCGGGCCTCGAGGTAGACTGTCTGCCAGATTCCCTTCGCGTCACCGTAGCCCTGCTTGCCGTAGAGATGCCAGTCGACGCGTGCGTCAGCGACCTTGAGACGGATGTCCTGAGCCTTGCCGAACTCCACGTCGTCGGTAAGCTCGAAGGCGAACGGAGTGTAGCCACCCTGATGGTTTCCAAGCTCCTTCCCGTCGATCCAGGCCGTGGTCTCCCAGTCGCTGGCTCCAACCACGAGGAAGATTCTCTTGCCCTTCCATGAAGACGGAACCGTTATCTGACGGCCGTACCATGCGGTGTCGGCCTTGTTCTCCACCTCTGAAAGCTTCGATCCCCAAGGGAACGGAACCAGGATCTGCTCATCGTACTCCGCGATCGGCCCCTCGGCCTTTGCCTTGTCGAATGTGAAGTTCCAATGGCCGTTGAGGTTGATGAAAGCCTTGCGCTGGAAATCAGGCCTCGGATGCTCCGGAAGGGGAATGTCTGCGGCGGCCTTTGTTCTGCTGCAGCCTTCCGATGAGAGAAATGAAAGGAGACACAGCGCCAGAGCCGCTGCCCTAAGGACGTTACGTTTCATCTGTTATGCTTTTTTCTATTGTGTCATTTCCATGGCCCGGGGATCATTCCCAGCCTTCAAGTTTTGCAGGGTCCTCCTCGGTGAATGAGTGCTTGTCGAAGACAGGGTCTGCGATGCCTGCCCTGCGCTGGCTGGAATAGTCCCTGAGGAGGGCGAAGGCCTTCCTGCCCAGCATCACGATCGCTGACACGTTCACCAGGGTGACGAGCGCCATCGACAGATCCACGATCGACCATGCGGTCTGGAGTGTGATGAATGCAGCCCCGAGCATCACCAGGAACGCCAGCGCCCTGTAGATGTTGACCCAAGCCTTCTCAGCCTTGGTGGAAACCCTTGATGAAAGGAACCTTATGTTGGTCTCGCCATAGTAGTAGTTGCCGATGACCGAGCTGAATGCAAAGAGAAAGACCGCGATGGTGAGGAACCAGCGGCCTGCAGGACCGATGACGGCCTCCAGGCTCCTGCTGGTCAGGATGATGCCATCCTCGCCGCAGCCAAGCTGGCCGGAAAGGAGGATGATGAATGCCGTGCAGGAGCAGATCAGGATTGTGTCCACGAAGACTCCGAGAGCCTGGACGAGTCCCTGCTTGACCGGGTGGGAAGTGTCTGCGATTGCGGCTGCATTCGGAGCGGAGCCTTCACCGGCCTCATTCGAGAACAGACCTCTCTTGACTCCCTGCTGGACGGCTATTCCCATCATTCCACCTCCCATCTGCTCGATGCCGAAGGCACTTCTGATGATGTTCCCGAACATTGCTGGAATCTCGGTGATGTGGATAACCATGATCGTGATGGCCAGGACAATGAATCCCAAGGCCATGAAAGGTACCATGTAGGCCACCACATTGGAGATTCTGTGAACTCCTCCGACGACGATCAGGAGAAGGAGCACGCCAAGCATGGAAGCAATCACGAATGGTGGTATGCTGAGGGAATCATGCAGCGAGGAAATGAT
>JAGHSC010000085.1 GCA_018066065.1 Candidatus Cryptobacteroides faecihippi | reverse complement strand
TTCCCATTCCGAACAGAGAAGTTAAGCTCACCCGCGCCGATGGTACTGACATACCAGTTGGGAGAGTAGGTCGCCGCCGTTTTTCGGGGTCCCCGGACATCATTCGATGTCTGGGGATCTTTTTTTTTGTGTACCTGCCTGTGTGTATGTGTCAGAAAAGCAGAAGTCGTGGAACCACTGGAATGGAACCACGACTTCGCTCGAGTCTGTATATTCAGAATCCTCTCTGGACTACTTGAACCACTCTGTGAGATGATCCTTTGCGTAGAGGTAGTAGACTGCAAGGCCAACCCAGCTGGTGCAGAGTACGAGCACAGCGGTGATGATCTTGCCGACGAGAGAGATTGGCTTCTTGATGATGTCAAGGACAGCAACCACTGCCAGGACGACACCGATGATGTAGATGATCTGTGACATGATGTTGATGTTTGTTTGGAGTATTGGTTATCTGATGTTTGCGATTGACATGATGTCGGCGAAGACTCCTGCTGCGGTCACGCTTGCGCCGGCACCGTAACCCTGGATGAGCATCGGGTGCTTGTTGTAGCGTTCTGTGGTCAGAAGGATGATGTTGTTCGATCCATCGAGGACGTAGAAAGAATGCTGCATTGGAATCTCCTGGAGAGAGACTGAGCAGTTTCCGTTGTCGTTCTTGGCCACGAACCTCCATCTCTTTCCTTCTGCTTCAAGCCTCTTGCGACCTTCCTCGAATTCTGCATCCAGTGAAGGAAGCTTCTCCCAGAACTCCTCGATCGTGCAGTCGAAGAACTCGGCTGGGATGAAGAGATGTGCCTCCACATCCTCCTGGCTGATCTGGTAGCCGGCTTCGCGGGAAAGGATCACGAGCTTCCTGATTACGTCCTTTCCGGAAAGGTCGATTCTTGGGTCAGGCTCTGAGAAACCTTGCTCCTTTGCCATCCTTACGGCCTTGCTGAAAGGAATGTCTTCTGAGATTGTGTTGAAGATGAAGTTCAGTGTACCGCTCAGGACAGCCTCCATCTTGAGAATCCTGTCACCGCTGTTGCAGAGATCGTTCATTGTACCGATGATAGGAAGCCCTGCACCCACGTTGGTCTCGAAGAGATACTTCACACCGCGTCTGCGGGCGGTCTCCTTGAGGTTTCTGTAGTTCTGGTACTCTGATGACGCCGCAATCTTGTTGGCTGCGACGACGGAGATACCATGGTTGAAGAAATCCTCATAGAGGGCAGCGACATCTGCGCTGGCTGTACAGTCCACGAAGACTGAGTTGAAGATGTTCATTCCGATGATCTCTTCCTTGAGTTTCTCCGGAGTGAGGTCTATGCCGTTCTTGAGGTCTTCCTTGTAGGTTGAGAGATCCAGACCGTCGCGGTTGAATATTCCCTTTACGCTCCTGGCAATTCCTACGACATTGATCTTCAGGTTCCTGTCCTTCATGAGCTTCTCCTTCTGGCTGGCTATCTGCTCGAGGAGCTGGCCTCCGACGATGCCGATTCCGCAGATGAAGAGGTTAAGCTCCTGGTACTCGGAGAGGAAGAAGCTGTCATGGATGACATTGAGTGCCTTGTGCAATTGGCTCCTGTCGACGAGGAACGAGATGTTGGATTCGGATGCATCCTGGGCGACTGCGTTGATGTTGATGCTGTCGCGTCCGAGCGCAGAGAAGAGCTTTCCGGCGATGCCGGTCACTCCCTTCATGTTGTCACCGATGACGGAGACAGCTGCAAGCCCGTTCTGAACCTTGATCGGAAGGATTGCACCATTGCTGATTTCCTTGTAGAATGCACCGTCAAGCACAGCCTTTGCGCGCTCAGCGTCCTGGCTGCTTACGCCGATTGAGACGCCTGTCTCGGAAGCGGACTGGGTCACAAGGAAAGCACTTACCCTTTCGAGGGCGAGGGCTGTGAATATCCTGCAGTCGACGCCCACAATACCGGCGAGCGACGTACCTGAAAGGGTGATGAGGCTGACGTCATCGATCGAGGAAATGCCTCGGATGGACCTTTCTCCCATGAATGCATCTTCCTTGATCGTCGTACCCGATCCCTGAGGATTGAGGAAGTTCTTGACAACCAGCGGAATCTTCTTTGCCAGGACAGGATAGAGGGCTGGCGAGTAGATGACCTTGGAACCGAAGTTGCAGAGCTCCATGGCCTCCCTGTAGGTCATCTCCTTGATGACGTAGGCTGTCTTCACGGCCTCTGGGTCAGCGGTCATGAAACCGTCGACATCTGTCCAGATCTCGAGACTGTCCGCTCCAAGCGAAGCGGCGATGAGGCTTGCGAGGTAGTCGGCGCGTCCTTTGTCCAGGTCATCGAATTCACCGGTCTTGAAACCGTCCGGGATGAATCCCGGGACGATGGCGACCTTGACGTGTGGGTCAGGATGTCCTCCGAGATAGTCCTGAGGGTTGGCGAGGATGGCCCCGGCAACCTTTGCCTGCAGAGCCTTTGCGTTTTCCTTTGCCGATGCGATGGCATCAGCTGCGCCAGGAGCCCCTGCGGCAACCACCACTACCTGTCCGTCATTCGCTGCGATGATTTCCCTGGCTTTATCTATGTCTTCTGGCGAGCAGAAGGCTGCACCGCCGAACTTGAGTACTTTCATATTCTTTCCTTGATGTTGTAGTTGTTCCTTTCTGATGAGTTCCTGGAAATCATCTCGCAGATGAAGCCTGCCAGGAACAGCATGACTCCGAGGATTACTGCCAGGATGGCCAGGTAGAACAGAGGCTGGTCTGTCGCAGCCCTGTACTTGACGTGCTCAGCCTGCAGGATGAGTTTCTCGGCGATGATCCACACTGTCATGATGAATCCACCGAGGAACATGAGAAGGCCTGTGAATCCGAAGAAATGCATCGGCTTCTTCCCGAAGGTGCTGAGGAACCAGAGCGAGAGGAGGTCGAGGAATCCGTTCACGAAGCGCTCGAGACCGAACTTGCTGGTGCCGTACTTCCTCTTCTGGTGATGTACCGGTTTCTCCGTTATCTTGTTGTATCCTACGTTCTTGGCGAGGTATGGGATGTACCTGTGCATCTCTCCGTAGACCTCGATGCTCTTCACGACTTCATTCTTGTAGGCCTTGAGGCCGCAGTTCATGTCGTGGAGCTTGATGCCGGTGATCCAGCGGGCCGTGGCATTGTAGAGCTTGGACGGAAGGTTCTTGGTGACCTTGTTGTCCTGACGGTGCTGCTTCCAGCCGGAGACGACGTCGTAGCCGTCCTCGACCACCATCCTGTACATCTCCGGAAGTCCCGCCGGAGAGTCCTGGAGGGCTGCACCAATCGTGCAGACGACTCTGCCGCACGCCTGTGCGAAACCATGGTAGAGGG
>JAGHSC010000144.1 GCA_018066065.1 Candidatus Cryptobacteroides faecihippi | reverse complement strand
GCAATCTCTCTGCTCGTGACGCTGTCAACAGGGTACGTGCAAGAGTCGGCATGCCTGAGATCCCTTCAGGTCTTTCTGCAGCTGATTTCGAGAAGAGGTATCGCAACGACCGCCGTGTCGAGCTTGTCTATACCCCAGACCGTTACTTCAGCGTACGTCGTTGGAAGACTCTTGGTGAGACTTCAGTCGTTACCGGTATGACCGCAGAGGGCGAGCGTTTCGCTTTCGATGAGAGGCCTACCTGTGATGCTAAGTATCTTCTCTACCCACTCAACCTCACCGAGGCCAACAAGGTACAGACTCTTACCGGTACCTCATGGCAGAATGCAGGATGGGAGTAGTCTTCTAAACTGTTCAATGATTAAATTTTCACGAATATGAAGAAGTTCATTTATACTTTGATGATCGCATCCGCTGCAATCTTCGCTTCCTGCAACGTCAATGATACTGACCACGGCAGGGGAGAGGGTAGCAAGGACAATGTCGATCTCTCAAATCTTACTGCAGAGGGTAGGATCGGACAGGTTGTCCTCAAGTGGACCAACCCTACCAATCCTGACTACTACTACGCAATGGTCTCTTACGTCAATGCTGCCGGTGAGACCGTAAGCCAGAAGATCAGTGTCTACAGTGAGGACGAGGAAAAGGGCAAGGGTTACACCGCTGGCAAGATCCTCGGCTTCACCGACACCAAGACTTATGAGTTTACCGTTGTACCTTACACCTCTTTCGGTGTCGCTGGTAAGCCTCAGACTGTTTCTGCAGCTCCAGAGGATGCTTCATTCGCTTACAAGTACATCCCTGCGACTGTAACTGTCGAGGGTGATGTCGAGGGTGCAATCGTAAAGTGGGTCAACGAGTACGAGATTCCTGTGACTGTCAACATCAGCTACAAGAACCTCCTTGGTGAGACTGTCACCAAGAAGATCTCTGGTGCTGAGAGTGGCTCTGTCTCAGTCGGCGCATTCGTAAATCCTACCGAAATCAGCGTTACCGCTTCCAATGCTGCCGGTACCCAGACTTCTGAGGCAGTCAAGGTTACCGCTACCCCTAAGAAGGGTGAGCTCCCTCGCACCAACTACAGCCTTGCTGGCGAGAGAGGTGGTATCCTCGGTGGCGGAATGGATTTCCCTATGATGTGGGATGGCAAGTGGGAGTCTACTTGGCACTCAAGCACCTCTGCTGCTGGTGATGTCTACTTCATCGTTGACCTCTCAGCTGTCTACCAGGTTGCTATGTTCGAGCTTGTAAGACGTACCGACGACCCAGGTGCTATCGGCTATCCTGAGAAGGTTCAGCTCGAGGTCAGCCAGGACAACGTCAACTTCACAAAGGTTGCTCTTGACACCGATGTATTTGACGCAGAATATGTCTTCAACCACGTCTACAGGTTCTCTCCTGTCAATGCACGTTACATGAAGGTCATCCTTTCACATGGTGGAAACTGGACTCACTGTGCTGAGTTCGTGGCTTACTCTCACTCAGACGTAGTTACCCGCTACGCTGACCAGTCAGCTGCTGAGCTCGTTCCTGATCCAGACGACGATGACACCTACTATGAGGACACTGAGTACCTCTCACCTAGCGAGGCTCTTGCAGGTGCTGCTAACCACCTCGAGTGGGAGCAGTCTAACCCTGACAACCCTTCAGAGTGGACATTCAGGACAACTGGTGGTGACTCATACGTTCCTCTCACTCCTCTCCAGAAGGATGCTGAAGGCCCAGTCCTTGTCTTCCATTACAAGGTTACTGCCAACATCAACCTCGAGTTCTTCTGGTGCCCTGGTGGTTGGGGTGTTCAGGGTCCTGCCGGTGGCCACTCTTCATCATTCGGTATCACAAAGACCGATGCATGGAAGACCAAGTCTGTTGACTTCAGCGGTGCTTGGGGTGGTTCAGTAGGTTCATGGAATGGACGTACCTTCGGTAAGAAGGGTGATGTCGCACGTTTCGATATCGGTGACGGTGACGGCGTTACATTCGTAATGAGACTCATGCACTATCGCGCAAAGTAATAATCCTTAACTTACATACATCATGATGAAGCAATTCATTACCTCATCATTGATAGCTCTTTCAGTAGTGTCCTGTACCCCAAAGGTGCAGGACACCATTGATTATAGCTATGCAACAGACATCATGTCCGACACATGGGTCGCAACAGACGCACTTGGAAGGACAATGCCTTCTTATGAGGAAGTAGGTGATGTCAAGAACGACCAGCGCCGTGTTGTCGGTATCTTCTACATTACCTGGCACACCCAGGGTCTCAAGAATCTCTCTCAGCCTTATGAGGGAGATGTCACCAAGGTTCTCCAGGCAGATCCAAATGCGAGGATGGAAGCTGACAATCCAAACTGGAAGCTTGGCTCCTACCATTGGGGAGAGCCTGAGATGGGCTATTTCCTCAGCCAGGATGAATGGGTGATCCGCAAGGACATGTCCATGCTTGCCGACGCAGGTGTCGATGTCCTCGTCATGGATGTCACCAACGCCGTTCGTTACTGGGACGAGTGGGAAGTCACTTTCTCCACCATGATGAAGATGCGCGAGGAAGGCAACAAGACTCCTCAGTTCTGCTTCTGGGCATTCAACGGCAACGTCATCGAGGTTGTCCAGTCTCTTTATGACAAGTACTACAAGGAGCCTAAGTACCAGGACCTCTGGTTCTACTGGGACGGAAAGCCTCTCCTTCTCTACAATGCTGAGCCTGAACTGGATGCCAACGGTGGCCATGCCGCTTACAAGGATGGCACTGCTGACTATTCAGACGAAGTCAAGGAATTCTTCACCCTCAGGAACATGTGGTGGGGCTACTACGAGTGGAACGGACATCGTTACATCGGCACCGAGGACAACTGGAGCTTCGGCTACAGCATGGCTGACTCCGCCATCCTTGCGATGAGCCCTGACCAGCTCCTCTCTACCCACAACGGCAAGCTTGAGGAAGCAGCTGTCACACCTGCACAGCATCCTGTGACGATGACGAAGATCCCTATGGGCGTCGGCAAGTCATGGTCACGCGAGTTCGGCGAGCCTGCACTCAATGAATATGACATGCCGGATTCTGCTTACGTTCCTTGGCTCGGCAAGAAGGTCGCTGACCCTACTGCTTACGGTATCTACTTCCAGGAGCGCTGGGATGATGCACTCAAGTCAAATCCTGAGTTCCTCTATCTCAATGACTGGAATGAGTGGACCGCTGGCAAGTACAACGGCGAAGTCGGCTGGCTCGGAAGAAAGAATCCTTTCATGTTCGTGGATCAGTACAATGCAGAGTTCAACCGTACCATCTCTCCTATGAAGGGAGGCTACACGGATAACTACTACATGCAGATGGCTCAGAACATCCGTCGCTACAAGGGCATCCGCCCTATCCCTCAGAACAAGGGAATGAATGCGATCGCTGTTGACGGCCAGTTCGCAGACTGGAATGGCGTGAAGGTCGAGTACCGTGACACCAAGGGCGACACCGCCCACCGTGATTCCTACGGCTATGCCAACATCCACTACACGGACGATTCAGGACGCAACGACATCCTCGTCTCCAAGGTGGCTGTCGACAAGGAGAATGTCAGCTTCTACGCCAAGACCGCTGATGCCCTCACTCCTTCAACCGACTCCAACTGGATGCTCCTTCTCATCGACCTTGACCAGAACACATCGACCGGCTGGTACGGCTATGACATCCTCATCAACAAGAATGTCATCGACGCATCGACCAGCGAGATCCTCAGGTACGAGAACGGAGAGTGGGTAAGTGCAGGAACCTGCAGCTATGCAGTCGCAGGCAACGAGCTTGAGCTTACTGTTGCAAAGTCCATCCTCGGAGTGTCCGGCAATGCCATCACCTTCGATTTCAAGTGGGCTGACAACCCTTACGAGCTTGAGGACCCTATCTCTCTCTGTCTCCATGGAGACACCGCTCCTAACAGAAGATTCAACTACAGATTCATCTGGAAGAAGTAATTCGAGGTAGAGTCAGGAATTATTCGTAACTTTAAGGCATGGTGCTTTGTGGCGCCATGCCTTTTCATTAATGGCGAACATTGAAAATACTGATAACCAATCATAGAATGAACAAGACAAGCTTTTTCGCATCGCTGGCTGCGGCAGCCTTGATGCTCACCTCCATCCCTTCATCGGGACAGACCGTCAACAGTGACTCCTGGGCTGCGACCGATGCCCTTGGCCGCAAGGTACGTTCCTACGATGAAGCTCCGGGCAAGAAGGACGACAAGTTCGTCGCAATCTTCTACTGGACATGGCATCAGGGAAATGAGCCGAATGACTACCCTGTAAAGAACATCTCCGAGATCGTACGCCAGTACCCTGAGGCGATGAAGGATTACAACCATCCTGCATGGGGAGACAGGAAGCCGGGCTTCTTCTTCTGGGAGCAGCCACTCCTCGGCTACTACACCACGATTGACAAGTGGGTTCTCCGCAAGCATGCCGAGATGCTCGCCGATGCCGGTGTCGATGCCGTCTTCTTTGACTGTACCAACGGAAGTATGACCTTCAAGGAGTCATACGAGGCTCTTCTCGAGACCTGGGACCAGGCTCAGAAGGACGGTGTGAATGTCCCGAAGATCGGATTCATCCTCAACCTTTTCCTCAATCCGGACACAAATGTGGCTCTCCATCAGCTCTACAAGGACCTCTACAAGCCTGGCCGTTACGAGAACCTCTGGTTCTTCTGGAAGGGCAAGCCTTGCATCATGGCTTATCCTGATATGCTCGGCAAGGATGACGAGTCCAAGGAGATTGCTGAATTCTTCACATTCCGTCCAGGCCAGCCGGACTATGTCAATGGCCCATGGAAGGGACGCAACGACCAGTGGGGATGGCTTGAGAACTACCCTCAGCACGGTTACGTGGCATCTACCGACGCCAATGGCAAGACTCAGTACGAGCAGGTCACCGTCGGTGTCGCTCAGAACACCAGCCCGGACCGCAAGGGACATTGCGGCGCATTCAACGTCAAGGATTCCTACGGACGTGACTTCTCCATCCGCAACGGCTTCGACCCTCGTCCTGACGGCTATCTCTACGGATGGAACATCTCCGAGCAGTGGGAGAGAGCCTATGAGCTTGATCCAGAGCTTGTCTTCGTGACGGGATGGAATGAGTACATCGCCGGAATGTGGCTCCCTAAGGACAGCTGGAACGGTGATCCGTTCTCATTCGTCGATCAGTTCGACTGGGATCACAGCCGAGACATCGAGCCTAACAAGGGTTGGGGAGACAAGGGTGATGTCTACTATCTCCAGCTCGTCGACAGGATCCGCAAGTTCAAGGGTATGACCCCTGCAGAGCCTGCAACCGCCGAGAAGAGCATCAAGCTCAGGAAGATCGCTGACTGGGAGAACGTAGGTCCTTACTTCGCATCCTACAAGGGCAACACGATGCATCGTGACTGCAAGGGACGCTACGACCAGTACTATGTCAACAACACCGGCCGCAACGACATCGTCGGTGCAAAGGTCGCCAGGGACTCCAAGTACATCTGGTTCTATGTCGAGACAGCCGAGGCCCTCTCTCCAAAGACCGATCCTCACTGGATGCAGCTCTTCATCGACGTCGACCGTGACAAGGCCACAGGATGGAACGGCTACGATTTCGTCCTCAACCGTGTCAGCCCTAAGGGCAGCAAGGCCATCCTCGAGAAGAACGACCAGAACATCTGGCAGTGGGAGACCGCAGCAGGATGCAAGTTCTTCACCAAGGACAAGTATCTTGTCATCCGCATCCCAAGGGCAGCACTCGGCCTCGCAGACGGCAAGGTCGACATCGAATTCAAGTGGAACGACAACATGCAGGAAGACGGCAACATCATGGACTTCTATGTCAATGGTGACACCGCTCCGGGCGGCCGCTTCAATTTCGTCTACACAACTGAATAACAATCTTTTTTATCAGCGTATGAGATTCTCATCAAAAATGATTTTAGCCATCATGCTCGCGGCAGCGCCAATCACTGCCTGCGGGCCTGAAGAGCCTGAAGAGACACAGAAACCTGTAGTAAAGCCGGACCCAAAACCGGATCCAAAGCCAGATCCACAGCCGGCGACGAAGGGAACGATCCTTACCCTCATTACCGGAGGCAGCCATGCGGTCGAGCTTTCCACTGTCGACAAGAACTCCTATCTTGTCAAGTGCACCGGAGGTGACCCGTACATCTTCACGAACAAGCTTCCTTCAGCGGTTCCTTCAGACTACACGATGATCGAGTTTGAGTACAAGACCGACAAGGATCTCACCGCTGATCTCCAGATCTTCTATGCCTTGAGCGGCAGTCCTTCGGAAAGCAGCTCGCAGAAGTATGGAACCATTGCATCCACGTCTTCCTACAAGAAGTTCACCGCCGACATCTCCACCTTCCGTTCCAACGGATGGGGAAAGGCTGGTGACAACCTCAGGATCGACCCGGGTGACAATTCAGGCCCTAACTTCTACATCCGCAACATCACGATCCGTCCGATGACCGAGGAGGAGCAGAAGGTTCATGATGAGGCTGCTGCAAAGGAGCAGTCGAAGATCGACATGGCAGCCCACATCGAGAAGTATCTCGGGACGAAGTACCCTTCTTCCGTGAAAAAGGTCGCAGTCACCTCGACCAAGGTTACCATCGAGGGAACTGTCGGAGGTGACGGCACCTACATCCTTGCAGATGTCACACCATGGCAGGATGTCACTGAACTCAAGACTTTCCCTTACACAGAGAAGATCTCCGGAAAGGACTTCACCGTCACCGTGGACAGGTACGTCAATGGACGCGAGGGCATCGACTACGACAGAGTCTTCTCCAAGTGGGCCGTCGTCAAGGTCGAGGGTGAGACCCAGACACTTGACTCACATGCCCGCTACGCTGATGAGGTCGCTGCAAAGCGTTCTCCTGCAGCCATCCCGCTGAAGAACAAGAAGGGCTTCGGCGCCGGCGACCACACCTACTACTTCGATGACATCAAGACCATGGATGCAGGAAGCATCACCATGAATGTCGTGCTCAACAACTATGTCACCGGCAGGGGAGGCTCCTATGTCTATGGAGGACTTGCCTACGGAATCGGCCAGACTCAGAACTATGTTGACAAGGTCCTTTCCAAGGTGAAGAGCATGGGCACGGTCGTATCGGCCATCATCCTCTGCCAGAAGGGTTCTGCCTACGATGACCCTGAGTGCACCGGAGGTTACTATTCGATTCCGAATATGACCACTGCGGAGGCTTTCAACATGTATGCGGCCGCATTGGAAGCCATGGCTGACAGGTACAGCAGTGACGACATCGGAAGGATCTCCCACTGGATCATGCATAACGAGGTCGATTCCCAGAAGACTTGGACCAACATGGGCGACCAGCCTATGATGCGCTACCTCGACCGTTATGTCAAGTCCATGAGAATCTGCTACAACATTGTCCGCCAGTACGACCAGAACGCTGCCATCCTCGGATCCTACACTCACAGCTGGACTGGCCTCGGTGAGGATTACTCTCCAAAGGAGATGATGGACATGACGGTCAAGTACTCCGAGGCTGAAGGTGATTTCTGGTGGGGCATCGCCTACCATCCTTACCCTCAGGACCTCACAAAGCCTGAATTCTGGAACAACGACACTCAGTCCACCTATTCAATGAAGTCCAAGTACGTGACCTTCAAGAACCTTGAGGTCCTGGACAAGTGGATGAAACTCAAGGAGAACCTCTACAAGGGCGAGAAGAAGAGAATCTGCTTCCTCTCCGAGAACGGTACCAATTCTCCAACCTACAGCGCCTCTGACCTCGAGAAGCAGGCTGCCGGCGGTGCATGGGCTTGGAAGAAAGTCCAGAAGCTCGACGGTATCGACGCCATCCAGTGGCACAACTGGGCTGACAACAGGGCTGAGTTCGGCCTCAGGATCGGCCTTCGCGCCTTCGAGGAAGGCTCGTTCAAGAGTCTTGACCCGAAGCCTGTCTGGCACGTCTGGAAGGCTGCCGGTTCAAGCGAGGAGGATGCAGTCTTTGAACCTTATCTCAATACAATCGGAGTCTCCAGCTGGGATTCCATAATGAGAACCGTTGATTGATGAAAAAGTTATTTGTGAATATCCTCACGCTCGCTGCAGCAGCGATCATGGGAGTTTCCGCCTCCGCCCAGGTCCTGAGCTGGGAGGAAAGGGTAAAGGTGTCTGACGACATCGACACCTATCTCGCCTCGTCATATTCCTCTGCTGTCAGGAAAGTCGTCGTGACCGCAGACAAGGTGATCATCACAGGAGTCTGCGGTGGGGAAGGAACCTACCTTCTTGCCGACATCACTCCTTGGCAGGATGTCACTGAACTTGAGACATTTCCGTACACGGTTGGAATCGGGGAGAAGAAGTTCAGCATCACTCTGGACCGCAAGGTCATGGGCCGTGAAGGCATCAACTACGACCGAGTCTTCTCGAAGTGGGCAATCATCAAGGTCGATGGACCAGCACAGCTCCTCGACTCTCATGCCCGCTACGCCGATGAAGTCACTCCTAAGGCCACTCCTGCCCCTCTTCCTCTCAAGAACAAGAAGGGCTTCGGAGCCGGCGGTAGCAAGCTCTACTTCAAGGAAGTCAAGGAGATCGGTGTGGGCAGCATCACCATGAATGTCCACCTCGTCAACCTGATCAATGGAAAGGAAGGAGATTACGAGTATGGCGGAAAGTCCTATGCGATCGGCAAGGAAATGGCCAAGATGGACACGATCCTCACCAGGGCAGGGGAGACAGGCACACTTGTGTCAGCCATCATCCTCTGTGCCAACAACTCGATCTACACCGATCCGGAGAATGAAGGTGGATTCTATTCGATGCCAAACAACACCGATGCAGAGTCGTTCAATGCCTATGCGGCTGCACTTGAGTTCATGGCTTCACGCTACTGCAGCAAGACTCATGGCCGCATCTCTCACTGGATCATGCACAATGAAGTCGACATGGGACATGAGTGGACCAACATGGGCAAGCAGCCTGAGGGCCGATTCTTCGACCGCTACATGAAGTCAATGAGAATCTGCTACAACATTGTCCGCCAGTACGACCAGAATGCCTCAATCCTCGAGTCCTTCACCCACAACTGGGAGAACGGCGACGAGGGCGGATTCTCTCCGAAGAAGTTCCTTGAAAGGACTCTCACCTACTCCGCTGACGAGGGAGATTTCCGCTGGGGAATTGCCTATCATCCTTACCCACAGGATCTCAGCAAGCCTAAGTTCTGGGTCGACGACACCAGGTCCACCTTCTCGAAAACTTCCGACTACATCACCTTCAAGAACCTTGAAGTCATCAACGACTGGATCCTTGACAAGAAGCATTTCTACAATGGAAAGAAGAGGGCTCTCTTCCTTTCCGAGCAGGGAACCAACTCTCCTTCCTACAGCAAGGAAGACCTTGCACTTCAGGCAGCCGGCGCCGCCTGGGCGTGGAAGAAGGCTTCAGCCCTTAAGGGAATCGATGCCATCCAGTGGCACGGATGGTGTGACAACAGGCATGAGTTCGGCCTCAGGATCGGTCTCCATGCCTATGCCGATGGAGAGTACAAGGACCTTCAGACCAAGCCTGTCTTTGACGTCTGGGCTGCGGCTGGAACGGACAAGGAGAAGGAAGTATTCGATCCTTATCTCGAGGTGCTTGGCATCCGCAGCTGGAAAGCCATCATGCACAGCGTCAAGAAATAGCTGACTTTCAGCCTATTCCTTTTCCCAGTATTTAAGAAGCAATGAAGTCCGAGGCTCGCCGAGCTCGAGGACAAGACCATCAGCAAGCTCCTTCCCGGTCTTTTCGGACCGCTGGAAGGAGTCTTGGTTTTCAAGGATGTACGTCTTGGCTGGTTCGAGCCCGCGGAGCTTGACCACGATCTGTGCATCCTTGCACTCATCTCTCCTGAAGGCGAAGATCCTGCCGGATCCGTCGGATGGCCTTGCAAGCTGGTAGGCGATCCAGATGTCCATCGCGGTCGTGTTGTCGTAGCCGGTCAGGGGATAGAAGTCCTCGAGGTAGTAATCTCTTGTGGACTGGAGCTCTGCCATCCTCCTGTGCATCTCGTGCAGGTTGGAAGAGGCGGAAGTGACGCTCCAGTTGAAGATCGCGGCTGAACCGAAGCTTGACCTCGCGATGAAAGGATCCGATGAAGCCACTCCGGTTCCGCTTGCAGGAAGCCACTGGCTAAGGCCGTAGGTGTGGCACTGGTAACCGATCGGCTCGCCGTAGTTGTAGTCTGTGCGCCACAGGGCGAAGCTCCTTGAGACTGCCTCCAGGTCGAGTCTCCTTCCACCTGAGGCGCAGTTGTCGATCAGCATGTCCGGGAAAACGGTCCTGAGCTCATCCCAGAAGTCGTAGACTCCGCAGATGTAGCGGATCTCCTTCATTCCCTTCCTCCCAGGTTCATCGTTGCTTGTCCAGAAATACTCCGGATCGACATTGTAGTCCTGGCGGTAGTAGTCGATATGGTTTTCCTTCAGCAGCTTGATGATCTCTTCGGTCATCCATTTCCTGGCTTCTGGATTGCCCATGTCGATCAGGTAGGAATCCGGGTAAGGTCTCTCGATCGTGTGTGGCTCGACCTTGCCTCCACCTGCCTGGAGCATGTATTCCGGGTGCGCGTAGGCCCAGTCTGAATCCTTCACGACTCTTTCTGGCTCGAACCAGACCATGAACTTGCATCCCACTTCATGGGCAGCATCGCCAATCGGTCCCATGCCCATCGGGAAGCGCTTCGGGTCCGGTTTCCAGTTGCCGACGGCATTGCACCAGTTCCAGTCCTCCTTCCAGTTGTCCGCCTTCTCGTACCATCCTGCGTCGAGCCAGAACACCTCCGGCAGCAGATTGAACTGCTCGTAGCGATGAATCAGCGCGATTGCATATTCACTGGTCATGCAGGTGTACTCGTTGCATGGGGCAGGGTCGCCGTAGTTGAAGCTGGAACAGATCGGCGGTACGATGGCATTCCCTTTCGAGTCCCTCGGGTGATGATGCGCGAGCACGAAGCGCCTGAAGATGTTCTGCCCGTCCATCCTGTCCTCGCCATCCCAGGGAAGGATCGCGGTGAGAGGGGAGCGCATCTCCTCGCCGGGCTTGAGATAGGTGTCGATCTCCTTTAGTCCGGTCTCAAGGTGGAATCCATCTGAATCCGGCCTCGTGATGCTCGCCTTCCAGGTTCCTGACCATCCGATGGCAACGATGAGCCCTCCTTCAGGAGTCTTTGCGTTGAAATACGGGAAGGCGACGGAGGAAGAACGTCCGGCGTAAGGGCTCATCACCAGCGAATCACCCTTCCCGAACACCTTTGTCTCTGCCATGAAATCTTCCTTGCCGGCATTGCTTCGCCTTGCGTGGAAGAGCTCCCAGTTTCCCTGTCTTGAAGCGGTGAGGGAAAGGTCAAGCGCCTTGACCTCGGAGATCTGTCCGGAATTGGCGCTGCCGTTGTTCCTGAACCAGAGAGTCCATTCCATGGCATCGAAGCCTTCGAAAGTCTTCACCCTCGCCTCGACCTGCAGCCCGCTTTTCCTGTCTGTCCATGAATATGTGTGAAGGGTGACTCCATCTCCCTGAGGGACAGGAGCTTCCTTGCGGAAAGACCACTTCCTGATGAAGGTCTCGGAAGACGTTCCGTCAAGCTTGAATGAGAACGGCGGGAGCTTGCCCCTGCTGAAATTCCTGTCCATCCATGCTGCGCAGTCCTTCCTGCCTTCAGACATGTCCATCACGGTCTGGGCTCCGCTGCCGGCAGCCATCCCGAGGATCATTGCGATTGTCAGAATAGTCCTTTTCATATCCTTGAGTATCTTATGAGGGTGGAACTCCTTGGCTGGGAGAGCGTGATCGTGAAGCCCTCGGCGAGTTCCTTGCCGCTGAGGATCAGTTCATCCTCCGCCCCATCTGCCTTGAGACGGTAGCCTGCTTCCGGCTCGAGCCCCTGGAGGCTGACCGTGATCGACTCGACGGCAGATTCTTCCCTTCGGAACGCCACGATGATCCCGGTCCCGTCCGACGGCCTGTGCATCTGGTAGGCGAGCCAGACATCGTGTCCTGTCAGGTCTCCGTCTCCCGTGAGAGGGTAGTAGTCCTCGAGGTAGTAGTCACGCACCTGCGCATATTCATTCAGCCTCTGCTGCATCTGGGTGACGGACAGGCCGCCCTCGGTGATCTTCCAGTTGAAGATCAGAGTCGAGGAAAGGCTGGAGCGGAATGAATATTCATCAGGGAGAAGGATTCCCGTTCCGTGGACAGGGAGGAAGTAGTTCAGGCCGTAGGTGTGGCACTGGTAGCCATCCGGGTCGTCGTGGTGGTAGTAGTCGCTCCTCCAGAGAGGGATGCTGCGTCCTGTGCTTTCCCAGTCGAGTCTCTTGCCGCCGGATGCGCAGTTGTCGATGAT
>JAGHSC010000196.1 GCA_018066065.1 Candidatus Cryptobacteroides faecihippi | reverse complement strand
GGTCATTGACCATCTTGTAGGGATGGAGCACATAGGAACGGATCTGGGATCCCCATTCGATCCTCTTCTTGGTGCCTTCGATCTCCGCCTTCTTGGCATCACGCCTCTTCATCTCGAGGTCATAGAGGCGGGACTTGAGGAGGAGCAGAGCCTTGGCCCTGTTCTTCGGCTGGTCACGCGTCTCTGTGTTCTCGATGAGGATTTCCTCTTCCTTTCCGGTGTCCGGATCGGCATAGAGATAGCGCAGACGGACTCCGGACTCGACCTTGTTGACATTCTGGCCGCCATGTCCTCCAGCCCTGAAGGTGTCCCAGGAAAGCTTGGCAGGGTTGACGGTCACCTCGATCGAGTCGTCGACAAGCGGATAGACAAAGACTGACGAGAAGGTGGTCTGGCGCTTGCCCTGGGCGTTGAACGGAGAGATACGCACCAGACGATGGACGCCATTCTCTGCCTTGAGGTAGCCGTACGCATATTCACCGTCGAACTCGATGGTCACGGACTTGATGCCGACTTCATCGCCCTCCTGGAGATCGGTGACGGTCACCTTGTGGCCATTCCTTTCGCCCCAGCGCATGTACATCCTCATCAGCATGGCACTCCAGTCGTTCGCCTCCGTGCCGCCGGCACCGGAATTGATGGTGAGCACCGCTCCAAGATTGTCACCCTCGCCGCCGAGCATGTTGCGGAGCTCGAGCGCGTCGATGTCCTCCACCGCCTGTGAATATGCAGCATCAAGCTCCTGCGTCTCGTCCGTTGAGACTGTCTCGTCCGTGGCGCCTTCCAGGCTGTCCTTGGCGAAATCATAGAGGACATCCAGGTCATCCACCTCGGTGGAAGCCTTGTCAAAGCCTGACACCCAGAACTTTATGCCATTGATATTCTTCATGAAGCTTTCGGCGGCCTTCGGGTCGTTCCAGAAGTCCGGAGCCTCGGTCTTTTTCTGCAGGATGGCAACCTGCTCACGCTTCCCGGCGATGTCGAGACATCTTCCGAGGGTTTCCAGGCGCTGGTGAAGAGAGTCTATCTGATCTTTGAGAATCATCCACAGTCGGTTTTAAGAGGTGATCCGGGCATGGTACCATACCATGCTCCATAGGATGCAAATTTACTAAATAATTGCTGAAAAGGAGTATATTTGCACATTCGGTTTCCACAAAGACGATGATAGGCATTTTCGACTCCGGTTCAGGCGGACTTTCAGTCCTGCGAGAGATCATAAAACTTCTTCCGCAGGAGAGATACGTCTACTACTCGGACAACGCCAACTGCCCGTACGGCGAGAAGAGCGTGGAATTCATCCAGGACAGGGCCAGGAAGATCACCGACCTGCTGCTTTCCAAGGGAGCCAGGATCATCGTCGTTGCCTGCAACACCGCCACTGCCGCAGCGATCGCCATGCTCCGCGAGGAGTATCCGGTCAAGTTCATCGGGATGGAGCCGGCAGTCAAGCCGGCTGCGCTGAGTTCCAGGACCGGAATCATCGGAGTTCTCGCCACGGCAGGCACCCTCAAGGCGTCCAAGTACCTGAACACCAGAGGGATGTTCGAGGAAGGGACAAAGATTGCCGAGCATGTCGGGTAGGGATTCGTGGAGCTCGTCGAAAGCGGGATCCTGGATGGTCCCCAGGCAGAGGAAACCGTACGGAAGAGCCTGCAGCCGCTTCTTGACGAGGGAGCTGACAGGATTGTCCTGGGATGCACCCACTACCCTTTCCTCAGGCCCGTCATCGAACGGATCGCCGGTCCCGGCGTACAGGTCATCGATCCAGCGCCGGCCGTCGCAAGGCACCTGG
>JAGHSC010000164.1 GCA_018066065.1 Candidatus Cryptobacteroides faecihippi | reverse complement strand
ATTCGGAGCCGGGAAGGGAACAAGGAACATGGTCTTCCTGACCTTCGGCACCGGGCTTGGCGCCGGGCTCATCATCGATGGCAAGCTCTACGCCGGCACGAACGACAACGCCGGTGAGCTTGGACATATCAGGCTTGCAGAGTACGGGCCTGTTGGCTACGGAAAGGCTGGTTCGTTCGAAGGATTCTGCAGCGGAGGAGGAATCCGCCAGATCGGTCAGATGAAGGTCAAGGAAGTGCTCATGATGGGAGGCAAGGTCTCCTGGTGTCCTAGCGGGGATGTGGACAGCATCACGGCGAAGGACATAGCAATCGCAGCCCAGGCAGGCGACGCATTGGCAAAGGAGGTCTACGCAATCTCGGCAAGGATTCTCGGTACCGGCCTGTCAATCGTGATCGACATCTTCAACCCAGAGATGATCGTGATCGGAAGCATCTACGCAAGGAACGAGGAGATGATGAAGCCGCTGATGGACGAGATCATCTCGAAGGAGGCACTGCCGCTGGCATCAAAGGTCTGCAGGGTCGTCCCTGCCGCACTTGGAGAATCAATCGGAGACTACGCTGCCCTTTCGGTGGCCGCAAACATAGCCTAAGGAAATGGAAGACATCATAGCATTCAGCCTTGAAGAGGCAAGAAAGGAGCTTGAGGCATTCCTCACGGCCCCGGACACGATACCTTCAATGACGGAGGCAGTGAAGATCATGGCCGAGTCCCTCAGGAACGGCGGCAAGATCATGAGCTGCGGCAACGGCGGATCGCTCTGCGATGCAACCCACTTCGCCGAGGAACTCACAGGAAGGTTCAGAGGCAGCAGGAAGCCACTCCCGGCCATGTCTGTCAACGATCCGGCCTACTTCACATGCGTTGGGAACGACTATTCCTTCGACCAGATCTTCAGCAGATGGGTTGAAGCGTTCGGAAAGGAAGGAGACGTGCTCCTCGCAATCAGCACCAGCGGAACCTCGAAGAACATCCTGATGGCCATCGAGGCTGCAAAGGCTGCAGGAATGAAAGTCATAGCCCTCACATCCAGGAAGGGAAAGCCGATGCAGGAGAGCTCGGATGTCGCCATCTGCGCCCCTGACGCACCTCATTCAGACAGGATCCAGGAAATACACATCAAAGTCATACACATAATGATCGAGGCTCTCGAAAAGGAGCTCGGATTCTAAGGCAGATGGCATACAGCAAGACACTGATAGCTTCGCTGCTGGTCCTCATGATGACGGTTGCAGCGGAGCTTGATTCATTTTCACAGTCCAGGTTCGTGGTCGAGGGAGAAGCCACGGACGTCCAGTCGTGGGCAGACTCAAGGTTCTCCAAAGGCAAGCTTCCTCCGTTCTCCTTCAAGCTCGACGGGAAGCCATCTTCCTCATTCATAACAGGTTGGAAGTGGACAAGAAGGGTCATCGAAGAAGGAGACAGCTTCGAGACTGAATATTCATGGACGCAGCCTGGGAGCGGGCTTTGCGTGACTTGCTGCGTGAAGGGATTGAAGAGCTTCGACCAGGTAGAATGGGTACTCCGCTTCCGCAACGGATCGGACACACGCAACAGTGCACAGATCTCCGATGTCCGCTCTGCCGACATGTCACTGGTCTTCCCTGCCCAGAAGGCACTGAAGCTGCACTACGCAGAAGGCAACAAGATCTCCAGAAAGGACTATGC
>JAGHSC010000256.1 GCA_018066065.1 Candidatus Cryptobacteroides faecihippi | reverse complement strand
GGACAAGGCACTCGAGAGACGATTCCAGATGGTGCATGTGGACGAGCCTTCGCCGGCCGAGTCCATCGCCATCATGCGAGGCCTCAAGGAAAAGTACGAGAACCATCACAGGGTCAGGATCGAGGATGATGCCCTCATCGCTGCAGTCAACCTCTCGCATCGCTACATCACCAGCAGATTCCTCCCGGACAAGGCCATCGACCTCATGGATGAGGCAGCATCGAAGCTCCGCCTGGAGATGAATTCCGTCCCTGAGCCGATTGCCGAACTGGTCAGCGACATCCGGCAGCTCGAGATCGAGAAGGAGGCCGTCAAGCGCGAAGGTGTCTCCCTCAAGTCTGAGAAGATCGAGAAGGAACTTGCCGGGAAGATCGAGAAGCGCGACGCCTTGATGAAGCGCTGGAATGACGAGAAGGAGATCCTTTCCGGCCTTCAGGAGGCCAGGAAGCAGATAGAGGACTACAAGATCGAGGCTCAGTCCGCCGAAAGGGCTGGAGACTACGGCAAGGTTGCCGAGATCCGCTACGGCAAGATCGCCGAGACCCAGAAGAAGATCGATGAGCTGAGTGCCCGCCAGGCTTCCATCGAGGACCCGATCATCACCGAGGCCGTGACTCCGCAGGACATCGCCGAGGTCGTCGCCAAGTGGACCGGAATCCCTGTGCAGAAGATGCTCGAGAGCGAGAAGGAGAAGCTTCTCCGCATCGAGGACGCACTCCACAGGAGAGTGGTCGGACAGGAACAGGCCATCCAGGCCGTTGCCGATGCAGTGCGCAGGAGCCGTGCCGGCCTGTCAAGCGACAAGAGACCGATCGGATCGTTCCTCTTCATGGGAACCACCGGAGTCGGAAAGACAGAGCTTGCCAAGGCTCTCGCCGAGTTCCTGTTCAATGATGAGAACATGATGACGAGGATCGACATGAGCGAGTACCAGGAGCGTCACACCGTCAGCCGTCTCGTCGGCGCGCCTCCAGGATACGTCGGCTACGATGAGGGCGGCCAGCTACCGAAGCCGTCAGGCGCAAGCCTTACTCCGTCATCCTTCTGGACGAGATCGAGAAGGCACACCCGGATGTGTTCAACGTCCTTCTCCAGGTCCTCGATGACGGCCGTCTGACCGACAACAAGGGACGCACCGTGGACTTCAAGAACACCATCCTCATCATGACTTCGAACGCAGGATCCGACATCATCCATTCCTACATGGAGAAGCTTCCGGCAGTAGGATGCCCGGGCTCCGACGGCCAGGGAGATGCAGGCCATCGCCACCAGGCGAAGCCTTCTCGAGGAGTGCAACGGCAAGGTCATGGACGTCCTCAAGATGATGGTCAGGCCGGAATTCCTGAACAGGATCGACGAGGTCATCATGTTCGACCCGCTCACCCAGAACGACATCAGGGACATCCTTCACATCCAGATGGACCAGCTGAAGGGCAGGCTTGCGGAGGACGGCGTTGCGATCGACTTCACCAAGGCCTTCGAGGACCACATGGTCCAGGCCGGCTATGATCCGGCCTATGGCGCACGTCCTGTGAAGAGGGTGATGCAGCGTGAGCTGGTGAATCTCCTTGCCAAGGCCATCCTTTCCGGAACGGTCCACAAGGATTCCGTGATCGAGGTAGATGCGGTTGCCGGGGAGATTGTGCTCAGGGACAGGAAGTCCTAGTCGGCGAACTCCAGTTCCTTGACGAGTCGCTTCATCCCTGCGTACCGGTCAAGGACCCAGAGCACGAAGCGGATGTCTGTGCTGACGCACATGTTGTAGCCTGACACGTAGGAAGTGTTGGAGGCGAGTGATTCGTAGTTGCCGTCAGAGGCAATTCCGATGATCTCGCCTCTTGCGTTCAGGATTGGACTGCCGGAGCTGCCCATGGTGATGTCGTTGTCTGACAGGAAGTCCACGATCATCGAGTTCGGCCTTTCGTGGAGGGTGAATCCCCACTTTCCCCACTTGTGCCTTTCCAGGAGCTTCCTTTCCCTGGCATCGATGCTGAAGTCATGACTTTCCGGATCGACTTTCTCGAGGATGCCATCAGGCGTCGTGAACCAGTTGCAGATCAGCCCGTCAGCCGGCATGTAGCCGGCCACCTTGCCGTAGGAAAGCCTCATCGTGAAGTCTGCGTCGGGGTACTGCTCCTCTCCGGCACGCAGCTTCTTCCAGTAGAGGGCCCTCTTGAACTCCTTCTCAAGGTCGTTCCTGGCGTCAGTGGCCTTGAGGTGCCCGTTCCTCAAGTTGAAAGCTTCTGTCCTGCAGTCCGTCAGGAACCTCCTCAGAGGGTCCTTGCGGAGATCCTCCGGCCCGGTTGCCGTGAGTACGGCGGACTCTGAGGAAACCAGGCTGTGTTCCCAGAGGTAGTCAGCCATTGCCTTGAAATCGCTGCCGAACCTGTCATGCAGGTTCTTCTGCCATCTTCCGTAATAGTAGCTGTCCAGGCTGGTGTAGAACTCTTTCAGCATGTTCTCAAGCAGCTCCCTTTCGACCCTCGGGTCAGTTCCGCGGACCCCCTCCATGAGTGTCCCCCGGATCTCTTCAAGGGAATCGGATTCACCCGCGCGCACAAGGAAAGGCCCGATCCTGGTGCCTCTGAATATGATCTCGTTGCAGATGGCCCTGTCCTTGTCGACCCTGGCAGTCTTCGTGTAGGCATCCTGCAGGTCAGGGATTACCGTGCCCCACATGGAACCATAGAGCTTGTCCGAGTCGATCCATCTCTGAAGCTCCTCCTCCTCCCTTGCCTTTTCCTCGGAAATGCGGAACCTCTTGTAGCACAATGCCTTTCCCTTGCTGCTCTCCTGACTGTTGCACAGATCGAAGAACCAGTCCGAGTACTTGAGCCTGACGGAAGGGTCCGAGTCGATCCATTTCCTGATGACCTCGTTCCTTGCCGCCCCGATCTCCGCCGATGGCTGGAGCAGGGCCTTCTCCTCGTTCCTCACGCTTGCCGAAGGAGCATTGCGGTCAGTCTTTCCCGGAAAGCCCACGACCATCGTGAAGGAGAATGGCTGGTAGCCCTGGAGCGAGATCTTGAGATGGTGCTCCCCGGTCACCGGGACACCGTTCTCGTAGATCCTGTAGAGCGTGAAGTCGCAGCTGTGCCTTGGCCACTGCCTGCTGTCAGCGTCTCCTCCGAAGCCACCTATGCTGACCGGAGGCGACGCCACAAGCCTGACATCGGTGTAGACCTTGTAGAAGGAGATGAAGCACTTCTCTCCGGAAAAGGTCGAGCTGAACATCGGAACCAGGCCCGGATCGGAGCCTGTGTACCGATTCTCGAGGATTTCCTTAAGACGTTCTGTCTCATAGGTCTGCCCCTTGGAACCCAGCTCCTTCTTGAGCGCCTTGACCTCCGAAGTCACGTCGAGCACCTTCTTCAGGAAGTAGACCTTCTCTCCCTCGATCGGTATCTCCTGGCTGCGGTTCATCGCCCAGAAGCCTTCCTCCAGGTAGTTGCGTTCCGGAGTGCTCAGCCTTGCAATCCTTGAATATGCACAGCGCTGGTTGGTCATCAGCAGGCCGGTCCTGGAGATGATGCAGCCTGTGCTGTGGAAGCCGATGGACACCACCGCATCGGAGATGGATGCTCCGGGGGTGTCGGCATCGTAGATCTGGTTGGTGAGTAGCTGAAGCCCGCGCTCGCGCATCTTCCTTGCGAGCGCCTCGTTGATGTCATGGACCAGCCACATCCCCTCGTCGGCGCGGGATGTGACGGAAACGATCAGCAGCAGGGCAACGAGAACCGGCCTCAGTGTCTTCATCGGAGATCGGCTCTATCTTTCCCTTACCACATCTCCGTGATCCCTTGCCACGGCCTCCTTCCACTTCTCGGTGTAGCCAGGCTGGGTCAGCCCTGCAGGCATCCCCTCTGAATACTCGCTGTGCAGGAAGTTGCCCTCGGCATCCTGGGCCTTTACGTTGCCGTCGATGAACTTGACCATGAGCATCTCCTCGAGAGCCACCCAGGCCTTGAACTGCTCCTGAGCCGTGCAGACAGAATATTCAGTCAGCATCTTCCTCACCGGAGCGAACCAGTCCTTGCTGCCCAGGCCCTTCCTTTCAGCCTTCTCCAGGATCCTTGAATATTCAGACAGGGCTCTCGCGTCCATCTCGCGGACCTTGGTCTGCATCTGGTCGTTCTCGAAGCTGTCGATGGCCTCTCGCACCGTCGGAGCCATGATGTTGTAGGCCTTGTAGCAGTGGTTGGTCACGCGGTTGTTGATCCAGAAGGATGCGGTAGGGGAGTATTTCAGCATGTTGCCGTTGCCTTCCCTGAAGCACTCAGGCACGTCGTCGGTGCAGGCGTAGATCGGAGTGATGTAGGAGGTCGCTGCATCGTCGGTGCCGAACCAGATGATTCCGCCGACGACGTCAGGAAGGTCGTGCCTTGCCTGGGCCACGAACCAGAAACCTGTCTGCTGTGTGGCTATCGCCCTCTCGTTGAAGTACTTCCATCCGTTGTGGCTGAATCCCATCGGCCTCCACCTGTAAGGGAGCGCGTTGCCGCCGGCGCCGATGTCGGTCGTCATGTCGAGAGGTGTGCCCTCGTAGTGGTCCCTCATCATGTCGGCCACGTCCTTGACGGTGAGTTTCCTGGCCGGCTTGACGAAGAGCGGCATCCTGTGGCTGAGGTCGATGCCGGTGATGTAGTCGTAGTAGTCGGAAGCCTTCTCTGTGATGGTCTTTCCGTCCTTCTCGTAGGTGAAGATTCCGTCACAGAGGGTGTTGAATGCGCTCCATGCCCTGGCGTCGCAGCCTCTCACCGTGCCGAAGTCATAAGGGCAGTAGGCTGCGCTGAAGTCGAAGTCCTCGTCCTTTCCGTCGAACCATCCCTTCTCCCTGGCGAACGTGATGACGTCCGGGGCGTAGAGGCAGTTCTCAGGGTCGTTGAGCGGGAAGGTCTGGATCCTGGCCTGGTTGGCATGTGAGCAGATGTAGCCGTCAGGCACCCTGACTGCGACCCAGAGGAGGCCCTTGCTGGCATTCTTTCCGTCCTTGATGTCCATTCCCTTTCCGATGAGGTCCATGACCCATGCCTCATCCTTGTCGGCGATCGAGAAGCTTTCACCCTCGGATGCGTAGCCGTACTCGTTGGCAAGGTCCACGATGACCTTGATCGCCTCGCGTGCTGTCGAAGCTCTCTGGAGCGCCACGTAGATGAGTGAGCCGTAGTCCATGATGGCTGTCGTGTCCATCAGTTCCTCTCTTCCGCCCCATGTGGTCTCGCCGATGATGAGCTGTCGCTCATTCATGTTGCCGACGGTCTTCCATGTGTGTGCGACCTGTGGAATCTGTCCCATCGGCCTGGCTGAGTCCCAGTCGACGATGCTGAGCATCGAGCCTGGCTTCCAGTCGGCTGCACGGTGGTAGTAGAGCTCACCGTAGAGGACGTGGGAGTCAGCTGCGTAGGAAATCATGCATGAATTGTCGGCGCTGGCGCCGCGGGTGACGATGATGTTCGTGCAGGCGTGGCTGCTGATGGCGGATGAAAGCGAGAGCACCAGAACCGCCGCCGCGCAGAGGATGGAATGTCTAGTCATTTTGCTATTAAGGGAATATTGTCTATTTTTGTTTGCTTTATCTACGATATTGTAAAGATAGGCATTTTTTACGAGTATCATGAACATGTCAAAGTACATTGCTCTTGCATTCGCCCTCCTTCTGGGTTTCCTGGGCTGTCCGTCGCTTTCGGCGCAGCAGGGAAAGCCTAACCAGGCTGAGCAGGAGAAGAAGATGGATGAATTCATCCAGAAGCAGGTTTCCACCTTCGAGACGACCCTCAAGCTGGAGCCATGGCAGACATTCTATGTCGATTCGATCCTCAACCATGATTTCCGTGCCATGCAGGATGAGCTCAACGAGCTTTCTTCCGCCAAGGTTTCCAACACGGACATCTACGTCAAGGCTCAGGACAAGTGGAATGAGAAGATTTACAATTCTTTCAGGAAGATCCTGAATGATGCACAGTGGACAAAGTACCTCAAGATGGGCGCGGCCAAGGACAAGAAGAGCCGCGACAAGCGCAAGGCCAAGTCCGAAGGAAAATGATTATCTTTGCCAGACCATGAAAGAAAGAATAGATTCATTGCTTGCCCAGATCCGTGACCTGAAGTGCAAGAACGCAAAGGAAGTCGAGGAGGCCAGGGTAAGGCTTCTCGGCAAGAAGGGTGAGGTTACCAAGCTCTTCGAGGAGTTCAGGACTTTCTCTCCTGACCTCAAGAGAGAGTTCGGCCGTACAATCAACGAGCTCAAGCAGGCTGCTGCAGCCAAGATCGAGGAACTCAAGGCATCTACCGTCAGCGAGGCTGCCGGAGAGGGTGGAAAGGATGACCTTTCCATGCCTGGAACTCCGTTCGAGCTCGGTTCAAGGCATCCTGTCTCGATTGTCCGCCAGGAGATCGTCGACATCTTCAGGAAGTTCGGCTACGATGTGGCCGAGGGCCCTGAGATCGAGGATGACTACCATGTCTTCGAAGCACTCAACTTCCCGCTCAACCATCCTGCCAGGGACATGCAGGACACTTTCTTCGTGTCGGCAGGCCATCCGAACCCACTTCTCCTGAGGACCCACACTTCTTCAGTCCAGGTGCGCGCCATGGAGAGCATGAAGCTCCCTATCCGTGTCATCTGCCCTGGCCGTGTGTTCCGCAACGAGGCGATCTCAGCCCGCGCACATTGCATATTCCATCAGGTCGAGGGCCTCTACATCGATGAGAATGTGACTTTCGCTGACCTCAAGCAGGCAATCCTTCTCTTCGCCCGCGAGATGTTCGGTCCTGAGACTCAGATCAGGATGCGTCCTTCCTACTTCCCGTTCACCGAGCCTTCAAGCGAGATCGACGTGAGCTGCAACATCTGCCCCGGCAAGGGCTGCAACAACTGCAAGGGGACCGGCTGGCTCGAGATCATGGGCTGCGGCATGGTGGATCCAAACGTCCTCGAGGCTTCAGGCATCGACAGCAGGAAGTACAGCGGCTTTGCATTCGGAATGGGTCTCGAGCGTATCGCGATGCTCAAGTGGCAGGTCAACGACCTCCGTCACTACTTCGAGAACGATCTCAGATTCCTCAGCGAGTTCAAGACTTCCGCAGAGGTTTAGACATAGCGGGACTCCTTTTCAGGCAGTTCCATGGATTTGGGAGGATGATTCGTCATCCTCTCTTTTTTGTCCTGTGGCGTCGTTGCAGGGGAAAAAAAGAACGGCGACCCTCGCGGGCGGCCGTCCTCAAATCAGAAAAGTACTCCAGCTGATGCTGGAA
>JAGHSC010000004.1 GCA_018066065.1 Candidatus Cryptobacteroides faecihippi | reverse complement strand
CTCAGGTCGACCTGCATGAGGGACTCGATTTCCTCCTTTGGATTCTCGGCGATCTTGAAGTTGGTCACCCACCATGCATTGCCCATGGCCTCGCGGTTGAACCTTACGATCGTCGAATCCGCTCCCTTGTCCTTTGCGATGATGTACCTTGTGTTGAGCATGTTGATCACAGGCATGTGCAGCGTCTTCAGGTCGTGCTCGATGAGGTCGTTGTAGCGGCTGAGCTTGGCTGCGCTGTAGCCACCGATGGACTTCAGGTAGAAGCTGGTCCTCGAGTCGTTGAAGGCATTGAGAGACACGTTGAAGACTCTGAAGTTCAATGCAGGGTCCTTGAGGATGTGCTGCTCGTATTCCTCCATGAGGAATGTGGACTGGGCCTTGGATGGCTTGTGGAAGTTGCTGTCATCGAAGTACCTCCTGTCGACACCCCAGAGATCGATGATGGAAAGGATTCCGACGATGGCGACCATGATGCCGGCCTTCATCTTTCCCTTGGCATGGAGCCATACGGCACCGGCTGCAGCGATGATGAAGAAGAACGAGCGCAGGCAGTCGGAATGGTAGAGCGACTTTCTCTGGGCATAGAGTCCCTTCATGAACCAGTCAGGGTAGCCGAGGATGTTCTTGGCATCGTTAGGGGAAGTGAAGTCATAGAACACATTTCCGAAGACGAAGAAGAACAGGCAGAGTCCGGCAGTGACTCCGGCGGAGATCATGGTGTACTTCAGGAGCTTCTTGCTCTCGACCTTTCCCTTCACGATCGCATCCAGGGCCAGAAGGCCGAGAAGAGGCATCGTCACTTCCGCGACAACCAGCACGGAAGACACCGCCCTGAACTTGTTGTACATCGGGAAGTAATTGAAGAACAGTTCAGTAAGCCACATGAAGTTCTTGCCCCAAGAGAGCATGATGGAGAACACCGTGCAGGCCAGGAGCATCCACTTGTAAGGTCCCTTGACGACACACAGGCCGAGCACGAAGAGGAAGCAGATGATAGCTCCAACATAGACACTTCCCTGGGTCATCGGCTGCGGACCCCAGTAGACCGGCGATGAAGCGCTGATGTCTCTGATCGATGCGTCTGTGCAGTTGTTCTTGATGAGGATCTTGCGGAAGACGGAGTTTTCACCGAGTTTGGCGAAGCTCGAACCGCCCTTGAAGCCTGGGATCATGAGAGTCATCGTCTCATCGATGCCGTAGCTCCATCTGGTTGCATATTCAATGTTAAGGCCTTCATCTCCCATGGTCATCGAGGCCATCTTGTACTCGTCCTTTGCCTGGACGGAGCCTTCCTCGGCTGCCTTTTCCTCCGCCTGCTGCATCTCAGCGAGGTAAGGGGCAAGGTCCGAGCCTCCTCGGGTGGATTCCTTGACGTACTCCTTGTTGACGAATATGTTGGACATTCCGGTGCCGAGTCCGATGACGACGGCAACGACGAAGACTGCAGTGGAGACTGCAAGCTGCTTGACCTTCTTTTCCTTGATGTGCTGCCAGAGTTCCGCGAACCAGAGCAGGCCCATCATCATGCAATAGTAGTAGAAGACCTGCGGGTGGAGTGCGTAGCCTGAAGCGACGAAGACCATTGTCAGGACACCGCCTAAGATGTACTTCCTGTCGAAGATCAGCTTGTAGCCGGCGAAAACGACCGCTGTCAGTGCGATCGAGGCGATCTTGGTGTTGTGGCCGGCCGGCAGCAGGACTATGAAGTACGACGACAGGCCGATGGCAATGGCACCAAGCAGGCTGACCCATGGAGAGACCCCGAACGCAAGCAGGACCAGGAAGAAGCAGGCGAAGTAGAAGAACATCGCCCAGACCGGATCATAGATGCACTTGTGGAGATACCTGTTGATGTACCACTTGTAATGATCTGACCTGTACTCGATTCCACCGCCGATCTGGTAGTTCGGCATGCCGCAGAACATGGCGTCGTTCCACCATGATCCCTCTCCGGTCTCGGCCGCATACTCGACGGACTGATGGGAAGCTCCCAGCCAGTTGTTGTTGTCGTGCGAGACAAGTACCTTTCCGCTCATGGCAGGCTTGCAGTAGATGATTGCCGCCAGGGCAAAGATCACGACAGCGGCCGCGTAAGCCCCGTATTTCTTGAATATCCGTTTGAAATCCATGATTCTATCTTGTTTCGATCAAGGCACCGGCAGAAGAAGCCAGTGAGAATGAATAATAGCCTTCCTTGTCCTTTCTGACAGGGATGTTGCCTTCAGTACCGGTCACGACGACCTTCCTTCCGGCAGTCTTGAAGCGGATCTCGTGCATTGCAGGAGCCTCATCGTAAGGATCGTCAGCAGCACAGACGAACAGGGCGGCACCCTTTCCTCCATCGCGTTCGACCATCTCTCCAGCCACGAGAGGAGCACCGTCGGTCAGGCAGACCTCAGAGAAGGCTCCGTTGTCCAGGGTGGCGGAAGTCTTGATGTCGAGACCCTCGAGCCAAGGCGTGCCTTCGAAACCGACGAAGGATGTGAGGACCCTGCGGTACTTCATGTAGGAATCCGCAAGGGTGCGGATTTCGGAGTTGACTTTCTTCAGCTTGTCGTACTGCTCGGTCTTCTCGCCATTCCCGTCGAGGACCTGGTTGTGCCACCATCCTGCGGTGTAGCATGCCCAGATGATGTTCTCGGCGCCGAAGGCCATGGCGGTGTAGGCCTGGAAGCGAAGCTCGTTCTCGCTCACCCAGACCTCAGGCCTGTGCGAGTTGACCTGGAGTACGATCCACATGCTGCGGTCGCTCTCGCGGCAGGCGTCGGCCACGATGCGAAGGTTGTCATAGGCATGCGGGACATTGCAGGAATAGACATAGAAGTCGTAGCAGATGTAGTCTGAAGGCACGTTCTTCACGTACTCGGCGATGTGCTCTGAATATGTCGGAGTGCCAAGCTGGTTCACAGTCTGCTCCGCATTGTTCTGCGAGACTGAGGCATAGTTGGGATACAGGTTCAGGTAAGGGAACTGCTCAGGGAAGAGGGAGTCCACCTTTGTGAAGACCTCGCCGTAGTAAGGGAAGTCGAGAGCCGAAGGCTCGTCGCCTATGTCTATTCCCCAGACTGCCGGATGATCCTGCCACGAAGCTGCGGCCTTCTCATATTCAGAGATCGGATTGACCTGGGAAAGCGTGCCGGCACGGTCGCCGTCGCCGCCCCACCATCCTGGAAGGACTCCGGTGACGACTGCTCCCACACCGTACTTGCTGAAGAGGTCCAGGGTCGGCTTGTCGTCCTGCATGCAGACGACGAAGTCGATGCCGCAGTCGGCAAGGTCCTTGACATGTGCCTCGGTGCAGGCATATGGTTTCAGATGATAGGTTCCGATGTTGAGCCTGCTGCGGTCCATTCGACCCTTTGCAACCTCCTGTGTACCTGAGGTTGAGCAAGCGCAGAGGCATGTGACCAGCAATGTGGACAGTAAGATCTTACGCATGATTCTTTGCTGTTTTTAGTCCATGAGTCCAAGCAGGAAGATCAGGATGATCGCCACTGGAGCCATGTATTTGATGAGATAATAGATTGCATTGTTGAGGAACCTGCGGCCCTTGATGGTACCGTAGGTCGAGAGTTCGTCGATGACATCCTCCTTCTTCATCTTCCATCCGACGAAGAGGGAGAAGAGCAGCGCACCGACCATCATCAGATAGTTCGAGCAGAGCTTGTCACAGAAGTCGAAGATGGAGTTGCCAAGGAGATGGACATCCGAAAGCGGGCCGAAGGACAGGGAGCACAGCAATCCGAGGAGAGCCGCGAAAATGAATATTCCCAAGGTGGCCTTGCCCCTCGAGACACCCTTTTCCTCGCTGAGGTAGGCAACTCCTACCTCCATCATGGAGATGGCTGAGGACAGGGCTGCCACAAGGATGGTCAGGAAGAAGAGAATAGCCACGATGGCGCTTGCCACTCTTGCACCGGCACCCATCTTCGCAAAGATGTACGGCAGGGTCTCGAAGACGAGTCCCGGGCCGGCGCCCGGAGCGATCCCTGCGGCAAAGACTGCCGGCATGATCGCAAAGCCTGCCAGAAGTGCGAAGAGAAGGTCGGAGAACGCCGTTCCGGCACCGGAAAGGACGATGTCCTCCTTCTTCGAGACATAGGAAGAATAGGTCAGCATCGTGCCGACTCCCAGCGAAAGGGAGAAGAAGCTCTGGCCCAGGGCTGCAGCCCACGCCTTTGATGTAAGCTTCGAGAAATCAGGCTTGAGGAGATACCTGACTCCTTCCCCGGAACCCGGAAGGGTGATCGAATAGACAGCGATCAGCACGATCAGCACGAAGAGGATCGGCATTGTGGTCTTGCTGAATTTCTCGATGCCGTCCTTGACGCCCAGGAAGACGATCAGGGCGCACAGTCCGATGAAGACGAAGTGGCAGATCGCAGGAGCCCAGACCGAAGACGCGAACTGGCCGAACATCCCGGACACCTTGTCGGCATCCTCAGGGCGGAACTGGAACGAAAGGGACTTGAGGAGGTAATCTATCGACCAGCCTCCCACGACACTGTAGTAGGAGACGATGATGATCGGGGTGATGACGGTCAGCAGGCCGACCCACTTCCACTTGGTTCCCGGAGCAAGAGTCTCCATGGCGCCGAACGTGTTCTGCTGGGAACGGCGGCCTATCACGGCCTCGGACAGAAGTATCGGGATGGAGATGAAGATGCAGCACACGATGAAGGCAAGGACGAAGGCAGCGCCACCGTATTCGCCGACCACATAAGGGAAACGCCAGATGTTGCCCAGACCGATGGCTGAGCCGGCCATCGCCATGATGACAGCTGTCCTGCTTCCGAAGTTTTCTCTGTTGCTCATAGTACGAAGTTGGAGATGAAGATCACCAGGACTGCGATCGGAGCAATGTACCTGATGAGGAAATAAAGTACCGGAAACATACCATTGTTGGCTGATCCACAGTTGGTTATCTCATCTTGGACAACCTTCCTGTCCATCTTCCAGCCGACGAAAAGGACAGCCAGGAGGGCGCCCGCAGTGAGAAGGAAGTTGGATGAGAACGCATCGATCTGGCCGAAGGCCTTGCTCGAGAACACGCTCACGAGGCCGAGGGCCCAGACGACCGCGAACACAAGCAGGCAGGCCCAGCCCCTCTTCATCTTCCTCTCCTCGATCAGGTAGGCAACTCCCACCTCGATGAGGGAAATGGACGAAGTCATCGCGGCCACCGTCACGGTGATGAAGAACAGTGCGGCGATGCACACACCGATCCAGGCATGGACCTCTCCCATCTTTCCGAACACGAAAGGAAGTGTCTGGAATATGAGACCGGGGCCGGCGCTTGGCTCGATGCCGGCAGAGAAGACTGCGGGGATGATCGCAAAGCCGGCAAGAAGCGCAAACATGATGTCGGCGACAGCCGTACCGGCACCGGAGATGATGAGGTTCTCATCCTTCCGGATGTAGGAAGAGTAGGTGATGATGATGCCCATGCCAAGGGAGAGCGAGTAGAAGCTCTGCCCGAGGGCAAAGGCGAAGGACTTTCCGGTGATCTTTGAGAAATCAGGCTTCAGAAGGTACTCCACGCCCTTTCCGGAGCCCGGCAAAGTCATTGAATAGGCAAGTATCACGACGATCAGCACGAAGAGCAGAGGTATCGAGAACTTGCTGAAGCGCTCGATGCCGCTCTTCACTCCGAACGCCACGATCAGGCTGGAGATGCCGAGAAAGGCCGTGCTGAACAGCAGCACGCCCCATCCTTCAGGGACAAACTCACCGAAGTTCAGGGAGAATGACTTGAGGAAGTACTCGAGGGACCAGCCACCGACAATCGTGTAGTAGGACACGATCACGATCGGCGTGATCACCGAAAGATAGCCTAGGGCCCTCCATCCCGACTTCGGGGCGAGGGACTTCATGGCCCCGATCGCATTCTGATGGGTCTTCCTGCCGATCACTCCCTCCGAAAGGAAGATCGGAAGGGAAAGCAGGAAAGAGCAGATGATGTAGATGATGATGAAAGCTGCGCCGCCGTACTGGCCCGCCATGTACGGGAATCTCCAGATGTTGCCAAGTCCGATGGCCGAACCGGCCATCGCCATGATAACGGCAGCTCTTCCTCCGAATTGTTCTCGCTTGTCCATTTGTCTTTCAGTTCGTTTCAGGAAAGCCTAGCGGCGACGGTAGATCGTGAACTCGTAGCCGTAGCCGGTCTCCGGGTCGGTTGCCACAGGGGTCGTCGACTCAACTTCCCAGATTGCGGGGTCGATCACAGGGAAGAAGGTGTCGGCATCCTCGATCGTGGCATGCACATGGGTGATGTAGAGCTTGTCGGCCGTCGGAAGAGCCTGGCGGTAAGTCTCGCCGCCGCCCATCACGAAGATCTTCCCATCCTCACCTGCATGGTCCTTCTCGATGATTGAATATGCTTCCTCGAGACTTCCTGCCACCTTGATGCCTTCCGGCCTGTCAGGCCAAGGGAAAATCGAGATGACGACATTGTCCCTCTTCGGAAGCGGTTTCCCGCCGATCGAGAGGAAAGTCATGTAGCCCATGATGACAGGACACCCTGTGGTTGTCTGCCTGAAATACTTCATGTCCTCGGCTATGTGCCAGAGAAGAGCGTTCTTCTTTCCGATTGCCCTGTTGTCGGCAATCGCCACTATCATGCATTTTTCCATAATCAAAGAATGTAATTAGACGGCGACAGGCGCCTTGATTGCCGGATAAGGGTCATAGCCTTCGAGGACAAAGTCCTCAACCTTGAACGAGAAGATGTCCTTCACATCAGGATTGATCCTCATCGTCGGAAGGGCACGCGGCTCACGGCTGAGCTGCAGCTCGACCTGCTCCATGTGATTGAGATAGAGATGAGTGTCACCGGTAGTGTGGATGAATGTACCCGGCTCGAGTCCGCACACCTGGGCCATCATCATGGTCAGGAGAGCATAGGAAGCAATGTTGAACGGAACTCCGAGGAAGACATCCGCACTCCTCTGGTAGAGCTGGCAGGAAAGCTTTCCGTCAGCCACGTAGAACTGGAAGAGGCAGTGGCAAGGAGGCAGCGCCATCTGGTCCACCTGGGCCACATTCCATGCATTCACGAGGACGCGGCGCGAGTCAGGATGGTTCCTGATGAGATCCACAGCCTGGGCGATCTGGTCGACATGGCCGCCCTTGTAGTCGTCCCATGCCCTCCACTGATGGCCGTACACAGGACCGAGCTCACCCGTCTCGTCATCGCCCCAGGCATCCCAGATGTGGACGTTCTTCTCCTGGAGAGTCTTCTTGTTGGTGTCTCCGGCAAGGAACCACAGGAGTTCCTCGATGATTCCGCGGGTGAACACCTTCTTGGTGGTGAGCAGAGGGAAGCCCTTGCTCAGGTCGTAGCGGCTCTGGGTGCCGAATATACTCTTCGTGCCGACTCCGGTGCGGTCTGTCCTGACCACGCCGTTGTCCATGATGTCACGCAAAAGGTCGAGATACTGCTTCATCGCTTGGTCCTATCTTGTGGTGAATGCCCAGATGATAGCCTCCTGAAGGGTCTCTCCCGGCTCGAGGACCGTCGTAGGGAACTCAGGCTTGTTCGGAGAGTCAGGGCAGTGCTGGCACTCGATGGCGACACCATCGTAGTCGAAGTAGCTCCTGCCGCACTTGGCCACAGGGCAGCCTCCAAGCCAGTTTCCGGTGTAGACCTGGACGGCAGGCTGGGTCGTGAGGACCTCCAGCTGGCGGCCGCTCAGAGGGGAATAGAGCTTCGCGGCAGCCTGGATCTGACCAGGCTCGTAGCCATCGATCATCCAGCAGTTGTCGTAGCCCTTGCCGTAATTCAGTGCAGGGAAATCCTCCTTGATCCTCTCGCCAAGCTTGTGAAACTCGAGGAAGTCCATCGGTGTGCCGGCCACAGGGTCAGCCTCGCCGACAGGGATGAGAGTCTCGTCGGTAGGAAGATAGACGGAAGCATTGAGCTTCATCTCGTGGTCGAGGATGTTGCCGTTGCCCTCGCCGTCGAGGTTGAAGTAGGCATGGTTGGTCAGGTTGACGACTGTCTTCCTGTCGCACTGTGCAGTGAAGGTGAGCTTCAGGGAATTGTCCTCGCTCCACTCGTAGTGTGCGACGACCTTCAGGTTGCCTGGATAGCCAGCCTCTCCATCCTCGGAGAAGTACTGGAACTCGACTGCATCTCCCTCGATGCGGCTCTCCCAGACCTTGTTCTGGAAGCCCTCCGGGCCACCATGCAGGTGGTTCGGGCCATTGTTGACCGGAAGTGAATATTCAACCTCGTCCAGGGTGAACTTTCCAAAGGCGATCCTGTTTGCGTACCTTCCCGGACACTTGCCTGCGCAAGGACCGTCTGCGAAGTAGGAGGCAGCCTCAGGGTAGCCGAGGACGACATCCGCAAGCTTTCCATCCCTGTCAGGGACGGCAATGCTGACTATTCCTGCGCCAACGCTGGAAAGACGCACGAATGCACCGCTCTCGTTGGTGATGGTGTAAAGGAGGATCTCCTTTCCGCAAGGGGAAGTGCCCCAAAGTTCCTTAGTGATCTTCATATCGTTGTTGTTTTCTTGTTTACCTGATGTTGTCGAGATAGCCGATGACCCTCTCCGTCGGAGCATCCTTCAGGATGACCTTCTTCCCGGAATCCAGAAGGTAGAGCGAAGGGATCGCCCTCACGTTGTAGGTGACATCGGTGCGGATGCTGTAGGTGTGGTCGTAGCCGCTGTACCAGCTGGAAGGGTAGGTCGAGGCGTACTCCCTCCACTTGTCAAGCTCCTCGTCGATGTAGATGTTGACCACGGCCAGGCTGCCGCTGTCGATCATGCCTGAGACAATCCCGTCCGCACAGAGCTGCTCCACGATCTCCCTGCAGGCAGGACAGCCAGGATTGGAGAAGAAGAGAAGCACATGGTCAGCCTTGATCCCGTACAGGGAATGCTTCCTCCCTGAAAGGTCCGTGAAGGAAAAGTCGGCTGCAGGAGTGCCGCACCTGTTCAGCGAACACATCTCCACGTCATGTGAATATGCAAGCTTCATCCCTTCGTCCGTGAAGGCAGACTTGGCAAGGCGCGTGACGAAAGGAAGGTAGAGATCCTCGTCGCGCACCGGAGAATTCGGGTCGTAGAGGTACCTTGTCACAGTCTTCTCCATGTAGGCATAGACATTCGAAGCCGTGTCGGCGGCCTGAAACTTCTCGATCCGGTCAAAGAACGAATTGACCGACTTGCGCGCAAACTCCCTGCTGCAGCTGTTCTCAAGCAGGGTGACGTACATTCCGATCGCACTCTCCACATCGGTGTCCTTGACGCCGTTCACGATGTTGGAATCGCACGGGTAGGTCCTGGACGGGTCGAGGAAAGCATTCCAGAAGTTCGAGATCACATATTCAGCGGCCTCGGCCGGATCCGTGACCATAGACGGGACGGAGGGTGCCGGAGGGAATTTTCTTGGCTGGAAGGTTGTTTCGGCTGCCTTCCTGGAGGCAGGACCGCCACACGCAAGAAGCATCAGCGCGAGGACGGCAAGCAGTGAGTATGAAACCAGTTTCTTCATCTTTTTTCCGAAGGAAAAGCATTCTCACAAATTTACTCAAAATAATCGTCGTTTGAAAGATTTTAAGCCACCGATTGACTACCTTTGCGAACATGATGCACAACAGACACTCAAGCCTCCTGGCAAAACTGTTCTCAGTGATCGCCATGGTCTTCATCTGCAGCGAGGCAGATGCCCAGTTCGCGCTGACCGGAAACGAACCTTTCTCATTGAAATGGAAAAGGTTGGACACACCTCACTACAGAATCATCTACCCTGAGGCAGCAGACTCCCTCGCCAGGGTCTACGGACTCGAGCTGGAGACCGCCAGGCCACTTCTCAAGCCATCTTCCGGCTACATGGTCGGACAAGTCTTCAGAAGCAAGCTTCCGATTGTCCTCCATCCCTACCACGCAACCGCGAACGCAGCGGTGACGTGGACCCCGAAAAGGATGGACATCTACACCGTCACCGACCCTTTCGCAACCAATGCGACCCCATGGGCAAGGGATCTTGCACTCCACGAAGGAAGGCACGCCACCCAGCTCCAGTTCTCGGGTGACGGCTTCCTCTTCAAGACGATGAACTACATCGTCGGAGACCTCGCCTCCGGAGCATTGTGCGCCCTTCCGGGCTCTCCGATCCTCGAAGGAGACGCAGTCGTCGCCGAGACCGCCCTCTCCTCCTCTGGACGAGGCCGCCAGTACGACTTCCTCAGCTACATCGACCCGATGCTCGCCAGCGGGGACTGGAGGAACTACTGGCAGCTGGTCTACGGATCGCTCAGGAAATACACCCCGGACTACTACAAGGCAGGCTACATGG
>JAGHSC010000095.1 GCA_018066065.1 Candidatus Cryptobacteroides faecihippi | reverse complement strand
TATATGCCCATCTACTGCGCACGCTATCCGACCGTCCACTAAAGGTAAGGCACGCTGCGGCTGCCGTCGCCCTGCTAGCGATGGGTCTTCTCGGACCCGACGGAAGCATTGCCTACGGCTGGTCATCACAGCCTGTCAACATGCTTGGAGGCCTTCTCAGGATGACGTTCGAGTACCCTGCAGGCCTTCTCCTCGCCAGGATGTTCAGAAACCGCAAGGAAAGCACCGGGACCATCGCCTCCATGCCATCGTCATGGGCTTTCGTTCTCTTCGGAGCCATCCTTGTTGCCCTGCTCTGCGTGCCTTCGCTCGGCAGCTTCAAGGTGTTCTATGAGGTTCTCTGCGTGACGGTGGCCTTTCCGCTGCTGGTCTGGAACGCAGCCAAGGTTTCATCCCCGACCGAGGGAACTCGCAGGACCATGTCCTTCCTCGGAGATCTTTCCTATCCTCTTTACGCAATCCATTATCCGTTCATCTACATGTACATTGCCTGGATCGGAACTGGAGCGCATCCATTCGGCGAGTGGCCTGGAAGCAATCCAATCTGCATCGGTCTGATCTGCCTTGCCGTAGGCTTCATCTGCATGAAGTTCTATGACAAGCCTGTACGCCGTTTCCTTTCAAGAAAATAAAACACCACAGATAACATGAAAAAGCCAATCAAGTCAACAATTCTTGCCGCAGTCTGCGCGGCAGCTGCCACATTCTTCTGCATCCCCGCATATTCATCGCAGAAGGAAGAGAAGATCGATGCGCTTGCAGAGCGTGTGTTCAATGTCGCCTCGCAGCAGGTGAAACTCATGTGCTCACAGCTTGGACCTGAGGCACTTCCGAAGCACGTCGCTCCTGACGGATCGTTCAGGACGAGTGTCTGGAGGGACTGGGTTTCAGGCTTCTTCCCAGGCACTCTCTGGTACGTCTACTGCTACACAGGGAACGAGGAATATGCTCAGCTGGCGAAGGTCCAGACCCAGAAGGTTGCTCCCGCACAGTTCATGACGACCAACCATGATGTCGGCTTCATGGTCAACTGCAGCTTTGGCAATGGCCTGAGGATCGGCGGTGTCGAGGACTACGCCGAGGTGATGCACAATGCAGCTCATTCGCTGGTGACCAGGTACAGTCCTGTCGTAGGCTGCATCAAGAGCTGGGAGAACAATCCGGGAAGAGGCTGGTACTACCCTGTAATCGTCGACAACATGATGAACCTTGAGCTTCTGGTCAGGGTCTCCAGGATGTTCGACGAGCCTCATCTGCTGGCGATCGCCCGCTCGCATGCGGACATGACCATGAAGAATCACTTCCGTCCTGACGGGACCACCTTCCACGTCGTCAACTACGACCCGGCCACGGGAAAGAGACTTTCCGGAGAGACGGCTCAGGGCTACTCCGACGAGTCCACCTGGGCCCGCGGACAGGCTTGGGGCTTCTACGGCTACACCATGATGGCCGACCTCACCGGCGAGGCTTCCTACCTTGCGAAGGCCGAGGAACTTGCAAGGTGGACCATCGCTCATCTTCCTGAGGACCATGTCCAGTACTGGGACTATGATGCAGCAGCAAAGCTGATCGCAAACGAGCCGGGACTTGACAGGAAGTGGGCTGGAGAGCTGCCTGACGGCAGTATCCTGCGCGATGCTTCCTCTGCAGCGATCACAGCGTCGGCCTTCGTCAAGCTCAGCCAGATCACCAAGGACCGCAAGCTCGCCAAGGCTTGCCGCAGGATGGCTGAGGCACAGGTCCGCGCTCTCGCTTCGCCTGAGTACCTTGCGGCTCCTGGAGAGCTTCATGGCTTCCTCATCAAGCATGGCACCGGTGCCTATCATGCCAACTCCGAGGTCGACGTCCCTCTGACCTACGGAGATTATTACTTCCTGGAGGCCGTCCTTCGCCTCCTTGGCAAGGTCGAGTGATGATAATTCAATGATATTGTATATATTTGTCTTTCGGAAATCTAATTCACAACAGCAATATGAAGACAAACCATTATGTTTCTCCAGAGGTCGACATGATCTCATCGGAGACAATGACATTCATCTGCACGTCAGGTGAAGACAACTGGCTTCCTGGATTCACCGACGGAACCGGTGACGGACAGGGTTGGGGAACGGACCCGCTTGACTAACAATCACTAAACCAGGAAAAGATTATGAAGAATATGATAAAGGGCTGCATTCTCGCAGCAGCCACCATGCTCTCCCTTGCTTCATGCTCAAAGGAGATCGATGCACCAGCAAGCGGCAACCTGATGACCTTCAAGGCAAGGATCGAGCAGCCAGCCGTGACGAAGACCGAATTCGCAGAGGGTGCCCAGGGCATTTCTGCCAAGTTCCAGGAAGGCGATGTCGTCATCGTCATCGATTCTGAAGGAAACGCTACCAATTTCACAGCAACCTCAGTAAGTTCAGACGGTGTCGCTACATTCGAGGGAGAGCCTGAGACTCCTATCGCTGTCGGTGCTTCTGTCACTGCGGTCCTCAAGGGAACTGGCATCAGCTACGACAAGACCAACAAGCAGATCGTTTCCAATCTCGCAAATCAGGCGGGTACCCTCGAGGATGCCGGAAAGCGCAGCCTCTTCGTCGCTACCGGTACCAACACAAACTCCGGCCTCAGCCTTTCATTCAGCATCAAGACCAGCATCCTCAAGTGCGTCCTTACACTGCCTTCAAGCGATGCTTCGGAGAGTGGCTACAACTGGTATCTTTCCACCGGCGGAACCGGAAGCAAGGACTACAAGAACAAGATTACCGTTGACCTTGACGGCACCGTGGCCCTTGATGTAGCCAGTCAGGAAGGGGATCTTAAGGTCGCTGGCAATCTGCCATTTGCTGATGGAAAGGCAACCGTCTACTTCGCAGTCCCTTCCACGCAGATAAAGAATGGTATCATCCAGTGCACCCCAAGCTCTGATCAGTACACCCGCTACGTCTGGCATCTCGCCGGAGCAACAGCACTCACTCCTGCTGAAGGATGCAGCTACACTGTCACCAGGAATCAGTCTGTCGTTTGCTATTCATCTCAGAATGCAGGTTCCATGTTCCTTGTGAACAATTCTGCAACAACAGTCAATGGAACTGCTCTTCCTGCCAACACGACAGGCAAGCCAAAGACGACTGTCCTCGCCGGTGATGTATGGGGCTACAGGTACCCACTTACTGTCTGCCAGGCTGAGCTCTCTGACTTCCTTGGAAACTACACCTTCAAGGGTGATACCCGCGTCGCTACCGCAGGACATGCCCCAGTCAAGGCTACAGAAGCCCTGCAATCTGTTCCAAACCCGAAGAATCCCCCATATCCATCATTGACCGGTCAGGCAGTTGGCTACTATTATGATACGGAGTGGGTTGCTCCGAAAGCGGCAGCAGGAACCGAGACTGCTGTCACTGTTGCAGCCTCTGGCAATGCTGCAAATAATGCTACTGTAACAGGCCTTTTCGCCAATCTTCCAATGCCTGCTAGAATCAATCTTGATTATGCATCTCACATTATGTCATTTTCTCTTTACATTGAGAATAAGATGTACAAGGTTTCTGGTGGCTTATTCGACGGAGAGAATGCCATGTTTGCAACTGAACTGGTTAACAATGACAAAGAGGGGTATTATCAGCTTGGTTTCGCACATGGCGGGCCCTTTGAGTATGAGGGAACCCTTAGTGTCGCAGATGATGGAACCATCTCTGTCAAGTTCGCCCAGAATCAGACATGTACCGCTTATTCTTCTTATAAGGTGAAGGGTATTATTGTGAACAGGTTTGCTACAGCCACTGGCAATGGAGCTAATCTTGTCCGTTCGAGAAACAGCGTGTATTGTTACTCTAATTTTGCTCATGGTGGTTCAGCTTTCGCATGGGTAACCCAGGGCGATTTCACCATGACGAAATAACTCGTCAAGAAGATTCAGGATGGATGGTTTCCGGACCATCCATCTTTTTTTGTATTTTTCTGTAGTTTTCTGAAGATCTCTGCGTCTAAGGGATGTAATTGATTCAAGAACGAGATGAACACACAGGAATTGGAATTCACAAGATTCGTCCGGGACAACAAGACGACCATCTACACGGTCTGCTACATGTTCTCGAAGGATTCGGACGAAGTCAACGATCTCTTTCAGGAGATCCTGATCAAGCTTTGGAAGGGTTTCGGCTCATTCAAGGGAGACAGCAGTGCAAAGACATGGATCTACCGCGTCGCGCTGAACGCCTGTCTGGATGCCGACCGCAAGAAGAAGCGCGCGGGGGAGAGAGTGCCGCTCAGCATGGACATCGATCCGTATGAGGACACCGATGCGGATGCCATGCAGATCCGCCAGCTCTACGACCGCATCGCCAAGCTCGGCCTCATCGACCGAAGCATCATTCTCCTCTGGCTGGAAGCGCTCAGCTACGACGAGATCGGCGAGATCGTCGGAATCAGTCCCAAGAATGTGTCCGTCAAGCTCGTAAGAATCAAGGAACAGCTTAAGAAACTCTAAACATCACAGTCATGGAAAACACAGGAATCAACATCCAGGAACTCGAGCAGCTCCGCTCTGAATATGCAATCCTCAAGAACAGGCTTGACAAGCAGGAAATCATAAACGACCGCCTTCTGATGAAAACATTCAAGGTGAAGGTAAAGGACATCAACTCAGTCAGCTGGTTCACCTACTTCTGCGGCATCTTCGTCATCATCGTGGCTCCGTTCGCTTTCCACGATGGCCCGCTCGGCCTCTCATGGGCATTCATCGCTGCAACCGACGTGATGATGCTGTTCTGCATGTACATCACATGGAAGTGGCATCATGACCTGAAGGATCCGGACTCAGGACGCCTCAGTGTCAAGGAATTCACCGAGAGCGTCAGGACTCTCAAGCTCAGGTACAAGTCCTGGCTCAAGTACTCGTTTGCGATGGTGTCCGTCTGGCTTCTCTGGATGGTCCTTGAAATCTACCGCAATGTGGATGATCCGGCCATTGCGACCACATTCACAGTCTCAATGCTCACCGGCGGCATCGTCGGAGGCATCATAGGATTCTCTCTCCACCACAGGGTCGTGAAGAGGTGCGACGAGATCCTCTCTCAGATAGAGGAGGACTGACCTACTTGCCGTTAGGATCGATGTAGGAATCCTTGAGTCCGAGGAAGTAGAGGATTCCGTCCAGTCCGATGGTCGAGATGGACTGCTTGGCATTCGCCTTCACCTTCGGCTTTGCGTGGTAGGCGATGCCCAGTCCGGCCAGACTGATCATCGGGAGGTCGTTCGCTCCATCGCCGACAGCCACTGCCTGCTCAAGGCTGATTCCCTCAAACTGGCAGAGCAGTCTCAGCAGTTCGGCCTTGCGCCTTCCATCGACGACCTCGCCGACGAAGTTTCCGGTCAGCTTGCCGTCAATGATCTCAAGTTCGTTTGCGTAGACGTAGTCGAATCCGAACTTCTGCTGGAGATACTTTCCGAAATAGGTGAATCCTCCGGAGAGGATGGCTGTCTTGTAGCCTACTCTCTTGAGGATCATCATCATTCTCTCAAGTCCTTCGTTGAATGGGAGGTTGCGTGCAATGTCCTCCATCACGGACTCGTCCAGGCCCTTGAGAAGGGCGACCCTGCGGCGGAAGCTTTCGGTGAAATCGATCTCTCCGCGCATCGCGCTCTCGGTGATGGCCTTGACTTCAGCCCCGACCCCAGCCTTCTCGGCCAGCTCGTCGATGCACTCGGTGTGGATCAGCGTGGAATCCATGTCAAAGCAGACAAGCCTCCTGCTGCGGCGGAAGATGTCATCCTTCTGGAACGACAGGTCGATCTCCGAAGAGCAGGCACTCAGGAGCGCATGCTGCAGCTCCTGCCTTTTCTCGTCGTTGAGGATGCCTCGGATCGAGAGTTCGATGCAGGATTTCGTCCTTGGGTCCTCCTGGTTGTCCAGCGGCATCCTTCCGGTGAGCCTCTTGATCGCATCGATGTTCAGGCCGTACTGTGCGACCACTCCTGAGACATCGGCAATGTCACGTGCAGACACGTTCCTTCCGAGGAGAGTCACGATGTAGCGGTTCTTGCCCTGCCTTGCGACCCATGCGTTGTAGTCGTCCACATCGATGGCGGTGAACCTGATGTTCACTCCCATGTCCGAAGCCTTGAAGAGCAGTTCCTTCATGATGAAGCCGCTCTTGTCCTTTTCGGTGCGGAAAAGGATCGCCAGGGTGACTGATTTGTGTATGTTGGCCTGTCCGATGTCAAGGATGATCGCATCGTAGCGGGCGAGGATGTCCGTGAGGGCGGTGGTCAGACCCGGCTTGTCCTGGCCGGCAATGTTGACCTGGATGATTTCAATGTCCTGTGTTGCCATTTCTGTGGGCTGTTTGTGTGCAAAGATAATGGTTTTATACTTATCTTTGTATGTTCAACATACACAGATCATCGAAATGGAAAAGATTTCAGAGAGAGTGATGGCTCTTTCGCCATCCGCAACATTCGCAATGTCCCAGAAGGCAGCCGACCTCAAGGCAACCGGTCTCGACGTCATCAGCCTCAGCGTGGGAGAGCCCGATTTCAACACTCCAGAGCACATCAAGGAAGCAGCCAAGAAGGCTATCGACGATAATTTCTCATTCTACACTGCAGTTCCCGGCTATCTTTCACTCAGGGAGGCTATCTGCCGCAAGCTCAAGAGAGAGAACGGACTGGACTTCACCCCTGCTCAGATCGTCGTTGGAAACGGTGCCAAGCAGGAGCTTTGCGATGTGATCCTTTCCATTGTCAACAAGGGTGAGGAAGTGCTTATCCCTGTTCCGGCATGGGTCAGCTACGTCGAGATGGTCAAGATTGCCGAGGGCGTCCCTGTGCTTGTCTACGCAGGCCCGGAGCAGAAGTTCAAGGTCACTCCTGAGCAGCTCGAGGCCGCCATCACTCCAAAGACAAAGGCTGTCCTGATCTGTTCCCCAAGCAATCCTACCGGCTCGGTCTACAGCAAGGAGGAACTCGAAGGACTCGTCAAGGTGCTCGCAAAGTACCCTGACATCATCGTGATTGCAGACGAGATCTACGAGCACATCACCTATGTCGGCAACACTGTCTCCCTTGCAAGCTTCCCGGAGCTCAAGGACAGGGTCGTCGTCATCAACGGAGTTTCCAAGGCCTACGCGATGACCGGATGGAGAATCGGCTACTGCGCCGCTCCACTTGCCATCGCTAAGGCTGTCTCCAAGCTTCACGGACAGTACACCAGCAATTGCTCATCCATCGCTCAGAAGGCTGCCGAGGCTGCCTATGATGGTCCTCAGGACTGTGTCGAGGAGATGCGCAAGGCATTCGAGAGGAGAAGAGACCTCATCGTCGGTCTCGCAAAGGAGATTCCTGGGTTCAATGTCACCGTTCCTGACGGAGCATTCTACATCTTCCCTGAAGTCTCTGCTCTCTTCGGAAAGAAGGCAGGTGAAAAGGTGATTGCCAATGCTGATGACCTCGCGATGTATCTTCTCGAGGAAGCACTCGTGGCCAGCGTCAGCGGTGCTGCATTCGGCGCTCCGAACTGCATCAGGTTCTCCTATGCAACTTCCGATGAGAAGCTTGTCGAGGCGATGAAGCGCGTGAAGGCTGCAGTCGAGAAGCTTCAGTAGGAATCTACCAGCAGAAAGCCGCGCTGTACCCAAGCAGGATCGAGTTCAGTCTCCTGCATGAGGCTCCGGTGGCGGGAAGGGATTCCCACCCGGCGCGTGCCCTTAACTTGAAATTGTCTCCTGTAAGGAGATTCAGCGATGCGGCGGTCGAGCAATCGAGCCCGCCGCATTCCTTGTTCCCGGCGTAGCCCAGCATCGCCTGGACCTCGAACTCGAACATCCTTGCGAACCCAAGTGCCCAGAACGCACCTGCCTTGCCACCGTAGACGTTGAGGGAAGAGCTGTCATTGAATATGAGCACTCCGGCAGCCCCCTCTGCGCAGATCCCGAAACCTCCCGCGATCGGAACCTCTGCAATCAGGCTTGCTCCGGCTCCGCGCAGGGGAACCTCTCCGGAATCCTTCAAGGCCCTGTCGGCAAGGATGAATCTCCTGTCGTAGCCAGCCTGGATGCTGAATCCTTCATTGTCAGATGCTTCCGTCAGAAACGAAGATGGCTTCCAGGCAGAAGAGAGCCCCTTCCCCTTGAAGATCCTGTCCGTAATCCAGTAGCCCAGCTCCGTCGAGCAAACTCCGAGGACCGCCCCGGCGAAAGTGTCGGACATCCAGTGCCTGTCGTTCATCACGCGCGACATCGAAGTCACGGTGGCGGCAGTGTAGCCCGCCACGCTCCACCATGGGCTTCTCCATCCGTACTCATGATGCAGCATCGTCGCTGCCATGAAGGCCGTCCCGGTGTGCCCCGAAGGGAACGAATGGTGCCCTCCGTCCGGACGTGTCCTGTCGACCGCCCATTTGATCCCGTTCCCGGCGACCAGGAAGATGCCGGCGGAAAGTGCGTCCGAGACCGCCATCCTGTCCCAGTCGGACCGGCTCTCGTACCCAAGGCTCTTGAGCGTCAGCATCAGGACTCCGGGGGAGTACTGGAGGATGTCGTCGTAGCTGTGCCGGAATCCGGGGTCGATGTTGAACCTGGACGTCCTGATGTCGCTGTCCCATGATGTGGATGGAGCCTTCTGGGCACGGAGCGGAAGCCATCCTGTGAAGATCAGGATGACCGCTGCGGCCAAGCCATTCAGGACCTTTCCCATCATCTTACTCGTTGACGACGAATCTGTGGATGAAGCAGCCGCTGCGCTCGCCCTTGAGCACCTTCAGCTTCAGGACATGATGCCCCGGCCTGAGATCGTCGGCCAGCATCGTCACCCACGGAAGATGGACATAGCCGCTCCATTCCGTGAGGGTGTCCTTTGTCTTCCAGGCGCTTCCGTCGATGCTCCAGGCAATCGTCCCGGCCTGTGGCCCACAGACGTGGTAGAGTCCCACGGCCCTTCCGTCGAACTCGAGGACAAGGGAACCTCCATCTTCAGCCACCAGGGTTGGGCAGTTCACGTACCTCTCGCGCATGTACGGCTTGCCATCCTTCTGGGCAGGCATCCATGAAGGGTCGATGTGGAAGCCCTTCAGCTTTGTGGCAGCCTCCAGCGGCAGCATCTTTCCTCCTTCGTAGCATGCCGCATCCAGAGGCTCAGGGAGCACATGCTCCGCACTTGAATATTCAGATGCGGGCTTGGTGCTCATGTCCAGGACCTTGCCGATGGCGGCGGTGTAGTACTTGTGGCCCAGCCAGGCTGGGTGTGTGCCTCCAAACTGCTCCCAGGTGAGCTCGCCCGCCTGCATGCGGTCGGAGATTTCCTGTGCGAGGTCAATCGAGGTGATGTGGTAGCGGTTTGCGACCCTTTCGTGGTTGAGGATGACATCCGGGGTCTCGCCCGAGGCGAGCATCGGGACGAACGGGTCGTAGATGAAGTGCAGCATGATGATGTCCATCCTTGGGTTGGCGTTGAGGGCATGCCTGATGATGCCTTCCATGCCGAGAACCTGCTCGCGCGGTCCGAAGTAGTTCGTGTCGTCGTTGACTGCCGCTTCCACGAAGAGCAGGTCGGGAATGCCGCGGGCGAGGACATCCTCTTCGAACCTGAATGCATGAGGGGTCGACCCGAGCGAGGATATTCCTGCCTCTATGAATTTGAATTCGGTGTCCGGGAAACGCTGGCGAAGGTCATCCTCGACCTGTTCCCTCCATCCGCGCATCTCTGTGATCGATCCTCCAAGGAATGCCACGGTGGCTTTCCTGTCCACTGTCATCGCCTTCATTGCATTGTCCAGGCTGCCTCTGAGGTGGATGTGCTGCCTGTCCTCGTAGCCCGGGGAGTACCTGGGCAGGAAGTCCACGACCGGTTCCGGATCCTCCAGGCTGTGAGGGTGATGGTCGCAGTCCGGCTGCAGTATCTGCTCGATGATGCCTCCCATCTCCTGGTAGGCCTTCCTCACCTTCTTCATGTTCTGGGCGTAGGGAACTGTCCTATCCACTGCACCGCAGACCGTCATGACAGGGATCCCTGCCTCCGCGATCCTTGGGAGGTGCTGGATCGCGTTCCCCC
>JAGHSC010000020.1 GCA_018066065.1 Candidatus Cryptobacteroides faecihippi | reverse complement strand
GCGGGAGACTGTGAATTTTTCCATGTATTCGCTCATGTCGATGCGCACCATGTTCTCCTCCGAATCGAAAAGATACTCTGCCAGGCATTTGGCAAGCTGAGTCTTGCCGACACCGGTAGGGCCGAAGAAGAGGAATGTTCCGATAGGACGTCCGGGATCCTTGAGCCCGGCGCGGTTTCTCTGTATCGCACGTGCGACCTTGTCGATGGCGTCATCCTGGCCAATTATCCTCTCCTGAAGCCTTGCACGCATCTTGAGTATCCTGTTGCCCTCACTCTCGGCCACCTTGTTCACAGGGATACCGGTCATCTTTGACACAACCGTGGCGATGTCTTCGGCATCCACAAGGTTGCCGGACTTCTTGCTCCCGGCCAGGCTCAGCCTGACCATGGAGCCAGCTTCATCCATGGCATCGATAGCCTTGTCAGGAAGCTGCTTCTCAGGGACATAGCGATCAGTCAGGCGTACACAGGCCTCGATAGCGTCCTGCGAATACCTGACCCCGTGGAACTCTTCGTAGTTTGGCTTGAGGTTTTCGAGAATGGAGATGGACTGAGGGATGTCGGCAGGATCGACAACGATCTTCTGGAAACGCCTGTCAAGGGCACCATCCTTCTCGACGATCTTGGCAAACTCGTCCATGGTCGTGGCACCTATGCACTGGATCTCTCCCCTGGCAAGGGCCGGTTTCAGCATGTTGGCGGCATCAAGGCTTCCCTGAGCGCCTCCGGCACCGACGATCGTATGGAACTCATCTATGAAAAGGACAATGTCAGGATTGGATGAGACTTCCTTGATGATGGCCTTGACCCTCTTCTCGAAATCTCCACGGTACTTCGTCCCGGCAACGACCGAGGCGATGTCAAGCGATATGAGGCGCTTCTTGGCGAGAGCCGGCGAGATGTTCCCGGCAGCAATACGCAGTGCGATACCCTCCACAATCGCAGACTTACCGACGCCAGGTTCTCCGATCAGCATCGGATTGTTCTTCTTCCTGCGTCCAAGTATCTCGATGACCCTGGCGATCTCCACATCCCTGCCCACAACCGGATCCAGCTTCCCTTCGGAAGCCGCCTTCGTAAGGTCAAGTCCATAATCCTCGAGGTTGATCCTTGCGGAAGTGCCCTTGGACTCTGCTCCAGCCTCCGGGTCCTGACCGCCATCAAGCGAATCCTCATTCCTTTCATCATGTTCCCCGTCAGAGGACCCAAGCATGCCCTCGTCCCTCATCGCAGCCACAAGCCTTCCATAGTCGACGCCATGCTGGCGCAGATAAGCCTGGCCGTAGTTTTCAGTCGTACGGCAAAGGGCAAGCAGCAGATGCACAGGGCCGGCCTCGGATGAATTCATCTTGGAAGCCTCCATCACGGTGATGCTGAGCACATTCTGCGAGTAACGCGAGAAGGTGATCCTGTCCTCTTCGGAATAAGGTATGGGCTCGTTGTTGAATATGTGGCTGTCGATGAATCGCTTGAAATCCGTCATTTCCACTCCCAGTGTGACAAGCACCCTGTAGGCATCATTATCCTCGTGGCGGATGATTCCAAGGAAAAGATGATCCGGACCTATGCCGTAGCTGCCAGTCCTCATCGCCTCTTCCCTGGCATAGCGGATTATGCTGTTCAGTTCGTCTGATATCTTGATCTCCATAGTCGTTGGTGCGCACAGAGCGCAATTACAATATTAGCCATTTTGACGTTATCATCCAAATTGATTACTTTTGAGCCACTAAAAGAGAATGGTCATGGAGACAACCAAGAATACAGAACTGCTGGCAGGTCTGGCAATAAAGGCCGCAATCGCCGCAATCGTCATCACCGTTTGCTGGTACTTCAGGAGCACAATCATCTACATCGCAGTCGCAGCCGTGGTCTCTTTCATCTGCCGTCCGGTCGCAAGGACGCTTGGAAAGGTCAGGATCAAGACCCTCAGGCTTCCGTCATGGCTCACGGCAGTGGTCTCGATCTGCCTTGTACTGACCGTCATCATCGGGATCATCACGCAGATCATCCCGGTCGTGAACGGAATCGTGCAGAATGTAACCCTCAACCTCAAGTCCTCTGCCCTTGACGGCTCTGCAGTCGCAGAGTGGTTCGAGAGAGCCAACCTCTGGCTGATTGACAGGATACCAAGACTCGGGAGAGGCTTCAAGCTGCAGGAATCAATGACGGAATGGGTCACAGACGCCTTTGATGTCTCATCCATCACATCCGTGGTCGGATCCGTGGCGACGATTCTCGGCAACATCGGCATCGGCCTGTTCTCAGTCGTCTTCATCTGCTTTTTCTTCGTCAAGGACGAAAACCTGTTCAGGAAGATCATCGGAGCCATCGTCCCAGACGAAATCGAGGATGAGGCAATCATAGCCGTCGGAGAAATCGAGCATCTGCTGACACGCTACTTCGGCGGACTGGTCTGCGAGATCATCGGAGTCGCCCTGATCGATTTCATCGGGCTCTGGGCGATCGCAAGGATCGGCCTCTACCCTGCCATCGGAATCGCATTCATCGCCGGACTGCTTAACATCATCCCGTACGTAGGCCCATGGATCGGCTGCGCACTTGGAACCGCCCTTGGAGTGGTCATCAAGTTCAGCGCAGCGACAGCGGCAGGCACTTCGCCGGCACTGTGGATGACAGCAGTGACGATCCTCGCAGTGTTCATATTCACGCAGGTCGTGGACAACTTCCTCTTCCAGCCGCTGATCTACTCGAAGAGCATAAAGTCCAGCCCGCTGGAGATCTTCATCGTGCTGCTCATGGCAGGTCACATCGGAGGAGTGGCGGGAATGCTGGTGGCAATCCCGTCCTACACGGTGATAAGAGTGATTGCATCACGCTTCCTCAGAGGTTTCAAGCCAGTTGGAAGGCTCATGGAAGCGACTGAGGATCAATCCTTGAGAAATTCACGATAGACAGAGGCAATGCGCCTGTATCCCTCTGCATTCGGATGAAGTCCATCCGTGAAGTAGCCCTCCACGAGATTCCCCTTGGAGTCGGTGAGGACCGATTTCACATCGATGATGTCATAGTTGTCCAGACTGCTCTCCTTCAGGAGCTGGTCAACCTTCGCATTGACCTTGTCGACACGCCAGATTGCCTTCCTGCGAGGGTAGATGTGGACGACATGGATCCTCGCCTCCGGCTGCTTGACCCTGATGTACTCGAGGAGCTTGATGGTACCCTCGGCGATGGCCTCTTCCGGACGGCGGTAGATGTCATTCGTGCCGGCCATTACGAATATGTGCCTTGCGGAGTAGCCGTCAAACTCTTCGTGGAGAACCCTCCACATCATGTTTCCAAGGCGGTCCCAGCCATAGCCCAGATTGATGACATTCCTGTCTCCGAAAAGTGACTCCCACGAATCCACTCCCGAATGCCAGTCGTTGTATGGTTCGCCGGACCAGTAATGGGTGATGGAGTTGCCGATGAGTGCAACATCCGGATTCGGAGCGACTTCCCTGACACGGTTGAGTATCTGGGCATGGCGTTCTGTCCAGTCATAGTACTTCATGTCCCTTCTCTGGCGGACAGGTAGAACGATCTCCGGCAGGCCATCTGCCATCCCACATGTCCGGAACACCTCGCGCACGGTGTTGACCGTGTCGGCGCATGCACCATCCACAGCCATCAGATAATGCCCTTTCCTGGCCTTGGCACGGGAAACGACCTCGACAGGAAAGTCCGTCATCCTCTGGATGCAGTTGCGGACCGACATGGCAGGTCTCTCCACGCCCTCGACAGGAACATGGTAGAAGGCGATGGCCTTCTCCATCCTGTACGGCTCGAAAATGAATTCCTTGTCTTCAAGAGTACCGATCTCCAGCCACGCAATCTCATTGTAGAGAGGAAGATAGAGACGGAATTCATGGCCATGTCCATAACCGGCGTTCCCATATTCCATGCCCTTGACGGAGAAACTGAGGGTGTCTTTCTTCGAGGTACCGAGCGATACTTCGCCATCAAGCAGGCGGCCGACTCCGTCCACATCATAGTCATAAAGGTCGACGCCAAGGGAGGCCCTCCGAGTCGCCCCTTTCGGAACCTTGCGGCTCTTGAGAACGTATCTCACAGTGATATCTCCGGAATTGGTGGAGAAATCGATGCATCCCCTGTCGAAAGTCTGATGTACAGCGACCGGAGAATGAGGCAGCTCTTTCACCGGATCATGCCAGGAAAGAGCTGCAGCAAGAATCAGGAACAATGTCGAAAGCATCTCAACAAAGTCTTGGTCTCTGGATGGTTATTTGGTTGCGTCAAGGACGCCGCGGAGGTAACCGACGGACTCAGCGATGCCAGGGTGAGGGTTGTCACCGTTCTTCTCGAACTCGATGGAAAGCTTTCCGGTGTACTTGATCTTGCGGAGAGCCTTGACGATAGGCACGAAATCAATCTTGCCGCGGCCCATCTCCCAAGTCTTTCCAGCCTTTGATGCATCGGTCTCATCCTTGATGTGGATGTCATAGATCCACTTGCCGTACTTCTTGATGTCCTTGGCGACATCATAGCCTGAGCGGTAGGTATGGCCGAGGTCCATGCGGCATCCGACACCGAGGAAAGGATCCTTGACCTTCTCCACGACAGTAAGGATGTCAGGGAAAGCAGCTCCGTCAGGGCCGTGAGTGTGGATTGCAACCCTGATTCCAGTCTCCTTGACCTTCTCGATGACATAGTCGAGGAGCTCATAGGCAGGGACGCCGATGAACATGTCGGTGCCATAGCGCTGTGCATAGGCGAAAGTATTGTCGACAGCTTCCTTGCTGTTCATGTAGATAGGACCGAGGGTGTAGCCCTCGATGCCCTTTGCAGCACACTTGGCCTTGAAGGCATCCATCTGCTCGACCGTCGAGTTGAGCGGAAGCCACCAGTCCTTGACAGAGAAATACTTGACTTCCATGCTGCTGAGGAGGTCAAGGGTCTTGTCGAGGTCATATTTCCTGTAGGAGAATCCTGCGATTCCGATCTGGAAATCCTCGGATCCGCGAGGAGTCTTGATGGTCTGTGCAGAGACAGGGAGCGCCATGAAGATGGCTGCAGCCGCAATGGCAATCTTAGTGATCTTTCTCATGTGGTTTACGTTTATATACTTTTACAAATCTTATCACATTCAGGAAATTCCCAGTTCGGAGAAGACCTTTATGTATGTCTTGGAAATAGGAATCTCCTTCGAGTTAGGCATGTCAAGCAAGGCGAACGACCTGCGGTTCTCGTACCTGATCGAACGGATCCTCCTGGTGTTGACGAAATAGGAACGGTGGCAACGCATGATCTTCGTACCCACGCAGAACTCTTCGAACTTCATCGAGCTGCAGCGAAGCATGTAACTCGCGATCGAGCCATTCAGGTCATAGCAGATCTTGACATAATTGTCCTGCGACTCGACGTAGCAGATTGCCTCTTCATCGATCGTAAGCTTCAGGGAGCCGTTGGAATCGCTGAAATTCAGGAGCTTCTGCTCCTCGGAAGAGTCATTGTCCACAGCATTGCTTCCCTTTTCCTCAAGTTCCTTCTCAAGAGCCTCAAGCTTGAAGCGCAGCAGGTTGTTCTCCTCATTCTTTGCCTTGAACGACGCGTAGAGCAGGTAGATCGTGTAAGGGATCATAAGGATCATCGCGACACAGAACATCACCTTGAGGATGAGATACAGGGTTATGTCCGTGAACTGGAACGAGAACAGCACGTAGACGATGGCGATAAGCGCGAACTCGACAAGCGTGTTGAACACCATGTAGCGGGCCGAAATCCCCCTGCGCTTGTTTACCTGCGCAAGCAGGATTCGTGAGACTGCAAGGATCATCAGACACGTGACGTAGAACATCAGGGTCATCAGGACATGTCCCCGGCTGAAGCTGATCCAAAGAGTCGAAGAAAAAGGTGTGTATATGGCCAGGAAGGCAGCAGAGAAGGCCACGATGAAAGCCGCGGAGCCAATGTAGTGCTTCTCCCTGAACAAATATTTAAGATCCATCATGTCGATTGAATTGTATAGGTTTTACAAAAATAGTAAATTTCGCCGAAGGAAACTAAACCCTGGAATGAAAAGAGCCTTACACACAATCTTGACGGCAGCCGCACTGCTTGCATTCATCGGCTGCACCGGTACACCAGCAATCATCTTCGACACAGACCTCGGGAACGACAACGATGACGCAATGGCGCTGGACATGCTCCACAAGTACGTGGACGCCGGGAAGATCGAGCTGCTGGCAGTGATGTGCAGCAAGAACACAGACGCTTCCGCAACGCTTGTCGACATCTTCGACACCTGGTACGGCCACCCTGAGATTCCGATCGGGAAGGTCGTGGACGGAGCGGACATCGTCAACCCTTACGAATACGAGGAAAGGATCTGCAACCTCACGATCGGAGGAGGCAGGCCGATGTTCAGCCCGACTGCAGGCTCTCCAGACGAGTATGAGGAAGCAACAGCCCTGTACAGGAAGACTCTGGCAAGCCAGAGAAACAAGAGCGTGACAATCGTCTGCGTCGGCTACCTGACAAATCTCGCGAGGCTGCTGGAATCCGGCCCTGATGAATATTCAAGGCTCTCAGGCGTCGATCTTGTCAGAAAGAAGGTCAAGGAGATCTCGCTGATGGGAGGAGACTTCTCCGAAGGCCATGGCCCCGAATTCAACATCAACTGCGACATACCGTCAGCGAAGAAGGTCTTCGAGCTCTGCCCTGTTCCAGTGGTAATCTCTCCTTTCCATCTGGGTCTCAAGGCATTGTACCCATGCTCATCGATCCTGGGAGACTTCGACTGGGGAGTCAGCCACCCGATGGTAGAGACCTACGTCCGCTACAGTCCCATGCCGTACGACAAGTGCACCTTTGACCTGACCTCCGTCCTTTATGCAGTCGAGCCGGAGTACTTCACAGTCGGAGAGAGAGGCACGGTCACCGTCAATGACGACTCGAGCGTGGACTTCACCCCATCCGAAGACGGACTCTGCAGGATCCTCTCCGTCGACGAGGTGCAGCAGAAAGTGATGATCGACCGCCTCGTCGAGATCATCACCACACGGCCTGCCTGCATTCCAGACCCGAAGGAGACACTCGCACCGACCTCGTTCACTCACCTGATGGAGACGGCTCCGAAGGACAGCATCGATGCATGGTACGCCTGCTCGTCCAGGATTGACCCCGAGGAGGCGTTGGCCCACGGAGCCGAGATACGCAAGGCCAAGAAGCTGATCTGCTTCGACTTGGACGCAACACTCTGCCCACACAGGCTCCCTGTCCCGGAAGCCAACAAGGCAGTCCTCGACACAATCTGCAAGCTGTACGATGTCGTGATGGTCGGAGCGGGAAATGCCCCGAGAATCCACCGCCAGATGGACGGATACCCTCTCGATGTCGTCGGGAACTACGGAATGGAAGAGTACAGGATGCTGGACGGACAGTTCACGATCGTCAAGCAGCTCAGGTTCCCTGCCGACACCGCCCGGTTCACAGCCACATGCCAGATGCTGCGCGAGAAGCATGGCTACACTGAATATTCAGGTGCGCCGCTTGAGTTCCATGCCTCAGGAATGGTAACATTCGGGCTCCTCGGAACGACACCGGACCCGCAGGCGAAGCTTGTCTTCGACCCTGACAGGGCCAAGAGAAGAGCTTTCTACCCTGAAGTCGTATCTCTCTTCCCTGACCACAATGTCTTCATCGGAGGATCCACATCCTTCGACTTCGTGCTGAAGATGTTCAACAAGTACGACGCTACGCTGAAATACGCGCTTTCGAGAGGATATTCAAAGGAAGAGGTCCTGTTCGTGGGAGATGACTTCGACGACGGAGGCGGAGACAGCCACATCCGCCTGGGAGGCATCGACTACGTCCACATCACAGACTACAACGAGCTCCCGCAGAAGCTCGCCTTCCTCTACAGACAGGATTGATGGCCAGTTAGCTTGACTGCCTCTGATAGAGATACCTCTTGATGCTTCTCTTAGGCGTCCTCTCGAAGTCCTCCGGAAGGAACTCAACGTCCTTGATGCGTGAGTAGTTCGGAAGCTGGCGGTTGATCTCCGGGATCGCTTCACGGATCCTGGCCTCGATGTCGGCCCTGCTCAGCGAATCGATGCTGCCCAGCTGGTAGTCAGGATAGATCAAAGCCTTGAGCGAACCCTTGTCCTCGATCACGAGAGAATCGACGACATAGGCAACATTGTTCAGGACGCCTTCAATCTCCTCTGGATAGATGTTCTGGCCTGAAGGGCCGAGAATCATGCACTTGGACCGTCCCCTAAGGAACAGGAAACCTTCGCTGTCGATGACGCCCATGTCTCCGGTCTTCATCCACCCGTCATCCGTCAGGGCATCAGCCGTGGCGCGAGGATTCTTGTAGTAGCCCATGAAGACATTGGCACCCTTGACCAAGACTTCGCCGGGGACATTCTGAGGATCAGGGGAATCGATCTTGATCTCCATGTTCGGGGCAACCTGGCCGCACGAGAAGAGCTTGGTCTTGTCCCAATGGGCGTAGGAAATGATTGGAGAACACTCAGTCATGCCGTAGCCGACCGTGTAAGGGAATCCGATCTTCTTGAAGAAACGTTCCACCTCAGGATTGAAGGCAGCGCCGCCGATGATGACTTCCTCGAAACGTCCGCCGAATGCAGTCATGAGCTCCTTGAGGATCTTCTTCTCGAGGATGGAATCCAGGCCGGGGATCTTGAAGAACAGCTTGTTCCTGTCGATTATCGGCTTGAGCTTGGACTTGTAGATCTTCTCGATGATGAGCGGAACTGCGATGACGATGTCCGGCTTGATCTCCTCGAAGGCCTTCATGATGACCTTCGGGCTAGGCACCCTGGTGAGGAAATGCACATGCATGCCATTCGACATTTCGTAGAGGAACTCGAACATCATGCCATACATGTGGGCCAGCGGAAGCATCGACACGACCTTCGTGCCGCGCTGCAGGTTCGGAAGGGCCTTGTATCTGGCGAAATACATGTTCGACCAAAGAGCCCTGTATGGGATCATGACGCCCTTTGAAAAACCGGAAGTTCCTGACGTGTAGTTGATGACGGCCAGTACTTCCGCAGTGTCCTCATGGAAATCAAGATGCTCAGGACCGAATGTGTCGGGGAACTTCTTTCCGAAGAATTCATTCAGATGGGACCTGACATAGGCCATCTCCTCAGTCCTTGAATAGATGATCTTCAATGTGTTGATCTGGACAACGACCTCGATGGAAGGCATCTCGGTGACATCCAGTCCCTCCCAGATCACATCATCGACGAAAAGCACCTTGGCCTCGGAATGGTTCACCAGGTAGTGGATGTTTCCGGACTTGAATTCATGGAGGATCGGTACAGGCACCGCGCCATAGGTCAGGGTTGCGAGAAAGCAGACTCCCCAGTTGGCCTGGTTCCTGGAGCACAGGGCCACCTTGTCACCTACTGCAAGTCCGCATCTCTCGAATGCTATGTGAAGCTTTGCCATCCTGAGCGCAACCTCTCCGTAGGAAAGAGTGACGCCCTGGTAATTGGACAGTGCAGGAAGATCCCAGTTCTCCTGGAAGCTTTTCTGCAGAAGCTTGTTTACTGACTGAAAATCTGCCATCTGAATATTCAAAAAAAGCAGCTTACCTTACCCTGAGCTTCTTTCCAAGCTGAAGGATCGTTGTTTCCTTGATGCCGTTGAGGCGGCAGAGAGTCTTGATCGAAGTATGGTACTTGATTGCGAGCTTGCCGAGAGTGTCGCCCTGCCTGATGGTGTGATACTGGACAGCTGCGGCAGCCTTTCTTTCCTCTTCGGCCTTCCTTGCAGCCTCTTCCCTGTCCTTGGTGTCTCCCTCCTCGATGTCGATCTCTTCCTGCTCACTCTCCGGAACGTACTTGCTGCCGGCATTGAGATACTTCTTCTTGAGGACGAACAGCCTGTGCCTGAGGGTACCTGATTCAAAGTCGATCAGCCATTCCGGATCGAACGCATAGCCCTTGTACCTGGTCTCGAAATGTAGATGAGGTCCTGTGGACCTTCCGGTCGATCCTCCGAGGCCGATGATCGAGCCGGCGCTGACCCATTCGTCCTCCTGTACCATGATTTTGGAAAGGTGGCCGTAGAAGGTCTCGAGTCCGTTCTCATGCCTGATGATGACGAGGTTGCCGTAGGCCTTGTAGCGCTTTGCGACCCTGACCTTGCCGTCAAATGCAGCGTAGACAGGGGTTCCTGTCTGAAGAGGAAGGTCGACTCCCTGATGCCTGCGTCCATGACGGTAGCCGAACTTGGAATAGACCGGCACCTGATCCGGGCAGCGGTAGCCGCTCAGCGAATCCACAATCCAGAGACCGATTTCTGATGGAAGGTCCGACTCGCTGACATTGAACGGATTAGGGAATTCGTGATCCCAGTTCTCGGTAAACATGCTCTGGTCCTGGACATAGGAAGGATCCTTGATGTACTTCCATGTGTAGTCGGAAAAGAGAAGGATCTTTATGAAAGGATCTGCGGTGGCGATCGTGTCCATCGCTGCCGAAGTCTTGAGTTCCATCGACTTGACCGGTTCCTTGGCCGGTCTTGGTATGAGGATCTCAGCCTGGGACTTTGTCCTGATCGTTGAATCCTGGGCTGTTATCTGAGAAGATGCCAGAGCCTGCACGAGGATGGCTGCCAGCATGGCGATAATGTTAGCGTTTCGTCTATTGAGCATCAGTTGTCATGTTAAAGTTTGGCGTCGAACTTCTCGACGAACAGTTTCCTGGCTGCCTCGATCTTTTCCTTGAGAAGTTCATCCGAAGTTGCCTCGCAGATGAAGCGGAGGTATGGTTCTGTGTTGGAAGGACGGATGTTGAACCACCACTCCGGGAATTCGACGCGATAGCCGTCGAAGTCCATGACTGCGGTAGGCGTCTCGCTTGCGGTGAAGAGTTCCCTGAGTGCATCCATGGCGCCCTTCTTGTCCTCGATCCTGAAGTTGATCTCACCCGAGTTGCGGTAGGTTGCAATCGAATCGATGAGTTCAGAGAGAGTGGTTCCCTGAGCCTTGAGAGACGCAACGATCCTGAGGACGAGGATCGATGCCAGCATGCCGCTGTCAGAATAGAAGAAGTCACGGAAGTAGTAGTGTCCGGCCAGCTCACCGCCCCAGACGCCATCCAGCTCGCGGAGCTTCCTGGCCGCAAAGGCACGGCCGACCTTCCATGTCTGCATCTCGCCCCCCATCGGCTGGAGATACTCGCCGACAGCCTTCGAGCTCCTGATGTCCTGGAGGACAATGCCCTTCTCGCCACGTTCCCCGATGAAATACTTTCCAAGGACTCCGATGATCAGGTCCGGAGAGATGAAGCGAGCCTTGTCATCGACAAACATGACACGGTCAGCATCGCCGTCATAGATCACGCCCACGTCGGCACCGGTTTCGGAGACAAGCGCCTCAAGAGGCTCTACATTCTTATGGATCAAAGGATTAGGCTCATGGTTAGGGAACGAGCCATCGATCTCGTCAAAGATGTAGGCAGGAGACTCGCCGAAGATCTCATGTGCAAAGAGGCAGGCCATTCCGTTGGAAAGGTCGAACGCGACCTTGATGCCCGAGATGTCGGACATGTAGCCACGGAGGAATCCAACGTACTCATCATGGATGTCCATAGGGATCACCTTTCCCCTGCATTCAGCAACCGGAGTCGGTCTCCCCTCCTCGATCCATGCCTGAATCTGTCCGAGACCCGAATCAAGACCGACAGGAAGGGCATTCTCCCTGGAGACCTTCATTCCGTTGTATTCCCTTGGATTGTGCGATGCAGTGATCTGGACAGATGCCTTGAAGCCACGCTTGGCCGTGCCGAAATAGACCATCGGAGTCGAGCTGAGGCCAAGATCGTAGACGTCGGCACCGGCATCATTGATGCCCTTCACCAGCCACTCATGGATCTCCGGAGACGAGACACGGCAGTCTCTTCCGACGAGAACCTTGTCAGTATCAAGAAGTTCAGGAATGAAATAGCCCACCTTGTAGGCCACTTCCCTGTCGAAATCCACATTGTAGATCCCGCGTATGTCATAGGCATGGAATGCTCCCATCACTCAAAGATTATCTAAGTTTCGTGGAGTACCTTGCAAAAACCCTACCTTGTGAGATGGACGCAAGCTTCTTTGAGATGATCTTCTTCCTGATCGGAGCCACATGGTCGACGAACATGTCCCCGTCGAGGTGGGACATCTCGTGCTGGACCATCCTGCACGCAAACTTGTCAAATGTCTCGGTGACCTTCTTCAGATCCTGGTCATAGTACTCAACGGTCATGCTCTCCGGCCTGACGACATCACAGTAGATGTTCGGGATGCTGAGGCAGCCTTCTGAATATTCACACTGCTTCTGGCTTTCCTCGATGATGACAGGGTTGACCATAACTCTGACGAAGTCGGCAAGATAAGGGTAGACGTCAGCCATGTCCCTGCCGTCGACGATGAGGATCCTCTCGCTGACCCCGACCTGGGGAGCGGCGAGCCCGCAGCCCTCAGCCTTGGCAAGAGTTTCCTTCATGTCAGCGACAAGTTTGTCGATGTGTTCCTTGTCATTGAGGTCTGCAGGTGCTGCAACCTGCCTGAGGACCTCTGCGCCGTATAGATAGATCGGAAGTATCATTTCTGTTCCTATTTATTGTTTCTGTCGATGTAGCTCTGGAGGATGATGGCCGCACTGATCTTGTCCACAGAGTTCTTGTCTCTCCTGTCCTTGGCTTTCATGCCTCCGTCGATCATGGCCCTGTGCGCAAGCACCGAGGTGAAGCGTTCGTCCTCAAGGGTGACAGGGATGTCAGGGAAAGCCTTGCGGAGGTTTTTCAGGAAGACATCCACGTCGGCAGCGGCCTCGGAAGGAGTGTTGTCCATGTTCATCGGGTAACCGACCACAAAGCGTGTAACGGTCTCCTTTTGAGCATAATTTTTGATATAATCTATTATCTTTGCACCAGGGACAGTCTCCAGAGGAGAGGCAAAGATGCACAGCGGGTCGCTGACCGCGACACCGACGCGCTTGCGTCCATAGTCTATGCCGATGATCCTGTCCATATCATGCAAAAATAATCAAAAAGGCGCGTAAAGACAAATCATAAAGTATGGCCAAGAAGAAAACAGACGATTACAGGCTGACTCTGTCAGACGACAACAGCAACGAGCACCTCTGGTCGATCAAGTTCACAACCGTCGGTGCAATCGTGACGGCAATCACCGTGTTCGTCGTCGCAGCTGCACTCTTCTTCATTATCTACGGCCTCACCCCGATCAGGACCCTGATACCTGGCTACCCTGATGCAGACACCAAGCGCGAGGCGATCGAGAACGCCATCAGGATCGATTCCCTGGAAAGGGCGATCGGAAGATGGGAGCTGTACTCCGAGAACCTCAGGAGAGTGGTCAGAGGAGAGGCTCCGCTGAAGATAGACAGTGTCCTGGAGGCCAGGAACAGGGTTGCTTCCTCGACGGCAGACCCGTCCGCTATCGCCAGGAAGGATTCGATACTTAAAGCCGAAGTGGCCGAGGAAAGCAGGTTCGAGATCAAGGACGAGGCCGACAGGATACTCCCTGTCGAGGGAATGCACTTCTTCTGCCCGCTCAAGGGAATCATCTCGAAAGGCTACGACAAGGTCCTTCATCCCTGCATAGAGATCTCCGCCCCGGAGAACTCCGCCGTGATGGCCGTCCTTGAGGGAACCGTCATCTCCGCAGGCTGGAGCGACGGAGAAGGTTACACGATACGCATACAGCACCCGGGAGACATAATCTCCACATACATGCACAACCAGAAGCTCCTGAAGAAAGCCGGCGACAAGGTCAATGCAGGTTCGACGATCGGACTGGTCGGCAAGTCTGCCGGCGACGGCAGCGCAAGCACCATCACATTCGAGCTCTGGCACAAGGGAGAGGCAGTCGACCCGGCAAAATACATTAATTTCTGATGGAAAAGAGAAGAATAGCAATACTTGGATCCACCGGTTCCATAGGCAAGCAGACCCTGGACGTTGTCAGAGAGCACAGGGACCTCTTCGACGTTGAGCTTCTTGTCTGCAGGAGCAACTGGGAACTCATGGCCGAGCAGGCAAGGGAGTTCGATGTCAATGCAGTTGTAATCAGCGACAAGTCGCACTACAGGAGCCTCCAGGATGCACTTGAGGACTCCGACACAAAAGTCTTCGCCGGGATGGATTCGGCATGTGACCTCGTGGCCGGTGACAACATCGACGTCGTGGTCGCATCGATCGCTGGATTCAGCGGCCTGGAGCCCACACTTTCAGCGATAAGGGCGGGGAAGGTCATCGCCCTGGCGAACAAGGAGACCCTCGTTGCGGCCGGTGCCATTGTCATGGACCTTGCCGAGAGGATGGGGGCACCGATACTGCCGGTCGACTCAGAGCATTCGGCAATCTTCCAGTGCCTGCTGTCCGCACAGGGCAACAAGATCGAGAAGATCCACCTGACGGCATCAGGTGGCCCTTTCAGGACCTGGGAGAAGTCAAGGATCGAGACCGCCACGAAGGCGATGGCGCTCAAGCATCCGAACTGGGACATGGGAGCGAAGATCACGATCGACTCCGCCACAATGATGAACAAGGGATTCGAAGTCATCGAGGCAAGATGGCTCTTCGACATGCCTGTCGAGAGAATCAACGTGGTCGTCCATCCGGAATCGATAATCCACTCGATGATCGAGTTCGAGGACGGAGCCGTCATCGCACAGATGGCCAATCCGGACATGAGGGAGCCCATACAGCTCGCCCTTGGATTTCCAGAGAGACTTCCTCTCGCCAACGAGAAGCTGGACTTCGCAAAGCTGGGAAGCATCTCGTTCTTCAGCCCCGACCTGGACAAGTTCCCTGCCCTGGGACTTGCATTCAAGGCGATGGAGAGAGGTGGCAACATTCCATGCGTGATGGATGCCGCCAACGAGGCTGCAGTCGCCGCCTACCTCAGGGACAGGATCCCATTCTACGGGATCTCCGACGTCATCGGGGAATGCATGGAGAGATTCAGCTTCATCGAGAAGCCGACCCTCGAAGACATATTCAGTACCAACGAGGAGGCATATTCAATGGCGGAAAGCCTCATCTCTTCAATCGAAAGACGCTCATAGGCCATGGTAGTTCTGCTGAAGACACTGCAGGTAATACTTGCACTGTCGATCCTGATTGTCATACACGAATTCGGCCACTTCCTGTTCGCGAAGCTCTTCCACATCAAGGTGGAGAAATTCTTCCTCTTCTTCGACATGGGAGGGGTCAAGCTGTTCAGCACCAGGAGAGGCTGGTTCGCCAGGCTGTTCCCTTCCGCAAAGGACTGGGAGACAGAGTACGGAATCGGCTGGATGCCGCTGGGAGGCTACTGCAAGATCTGCGGCATGATCGATGAGTCGATGGACATCGAGGCCATGAAGAAGGAACCGCAGCCATGGGAGTTCCGCACCAAGCCAGCATGGCAGAGGCTGCTGGTGATGGTCGGCGGAGTCCTGTTCAACTTCATCTTTGCAATCCTCGCCTACATCGGCATAATGGACATCTGGGGCACATCCTACATCGGAAACGAAGGCAACCAGATCTATGTCAATGAACTGGCTGAGGACCTCGGCTTCCGCAACGGAGACATGATCCTGAGCATGGACGACTACATCCCGGACAACTTCGGGATGCTCCAGGCCGACCTTGCCAGGAGGAATGTCAGGAAAGTCACGGTACTCAGGGATGGAGACACGCTGGACATCTACATGGACCACTCCAGGATCGGGGAGATCCTCAATTCCCCAGGAATGTTTTCACTTGCAATCCCATTCGTGGTCGAGAGCGTGATGGAGACATCCCTGAACAAGGATTCCGGAATCATGGGCGGAGACAGGATCATCGCCATCGACAGCATCAGCACAACGTTCGTGCAGGATTCCAGGGAGTACCTGAATGAGGTTGCAGGCGACACGGTCCAGGCAAGCATCCTCAGAGGGGCTGACACACTCTCGCTTGCGATGCTCGTGGACTCGACCGGCATGCTTGGGATCTCGATGAGGATCCCAGGGACCAAGAGCAAGGAATATTCATTCATCGAGGCTGTCCCTGCTGGATTGAAGCTGACTGCCAGCACGATCGGAGGCTATCTCCAGGACCTCAGGCTGGTGGCCACACCGAAGACGGAAGCCTACAAGTCAGTGGGAAGCTTCATCGCCATCGGCCAGGTGTTCCCTTCCGCATGGGACTGGTTCAGGTTCACGAACATACTCGCCCTGCTCTCCATCATGCTGGGCGTGATGAACCTGCTCCCGATCCCGGGGCTTGACGGAGGACACATCGTGTTCACCCTGTTCGAGATGGTCACCGGGAAGAAGCCCGGGGACAGGTTCCTCGAGATCGCACAGGTCATCGGCATGTTCCTTCTCCTCCTGCTGATGGTCCTTGCCTTCGGGAACGACATAAGCAGGCTATTGAGATAAAAAAGCATATATTTGCACCATACAGAGTCAAAATCACGCATCATGCATAATTCAAGGACAATACTCAGAATCTTCTTCGCCGCCATGGCCCTCGTCATCGCATCGTCATGCAACTCAAGCAAGAAGACGCTTCTTCCAAATGTTTCCGGCAAGGCTGGAGAGGTCATCGTGGTCATCGAGAAGGACATGTGGGACGGCGCACTTGGTTCGGACGTCAGAGGCCTGCTCGCGAGGGACTGTGACTATCTTCCTCAGAGAGAGCCGCTTTACTCCCTCGTCAATGTCAACGCATCTGCCTTCGCGGACATATTCAAGTACCACAGGAACATCGTCATCTTCAACATCGCCCCGGATGTGGAGAAGCAGGGAGTGATCTACAGGAACGACGTCTGGTCGCATCCACAGTGCGTGATCCAGGTCAATGCCTCATGCAGCGACTCGGCTTCCGTCGTGCTTGCAAGGAACGGAGAGGTCATCACCGCAGCGATAGAGCAGGCAGAGAGGAACAGGGTCATCGCCAACACCCTCCTCTACGAGGAAACCAAGCTTGCCGATGCAGTCGACAACATGATTGGAGGAAAGATCCACATCCCTGTCGGCTACAATCTCAAGAAAGTCACGGATGACTTCATCTGGATCGCAGACGAGAAGCAGCACTCGATCCAGGGAATATTCGTCTACAGGTGCCCTGTACCCGAGGCGACCCATTCACTGTAGAGAGCATCGTCGAAAGGCGCAATGAAGTCCTCCAGAAGAATGTTCCAGGCATGTTCGACAACACCTACATGACAACCAGCGAATTCGTTCTCCCGGGAGTGAAGTTCCTGAAGTACCAGGGACGTGAATTCGTGGAGACCAGGGGCCTCTGGGAAGTTGAGAACGACTTCATGGGCGGTCCATTCGTCTCGCACACATTCTTCAGCAAGGACGGAAAGGAACTGATCGTGATCGAGGCATGGGTCTATGCCGCGAAGTTCGACAAGAGACAGTTCATGAGGCAGACAGAATCATTCCTTTACTCATTCGAATGGGACCAGGAATAAATTTCCCGAAAAAACTGGAAATATTTTGAAACCTCAAAATTAATTTCTATATTTGCAGACCTATTTGGCAGATTTGCCTCTTAGATAAAAGTCTGGTGGGTTCGTATAACGGTTAGTACCCAGGATTTTCATTCCTGTAATAGGAGTTCGATTCTCCTACCCACTACAAAATATTAAAAAATAACAACGATGGCAAATCACGCATCTGCAAAAAAGGCCGCTCGCCAGAGCGAGAGGCACAGACTGCATAACAGGTACTATGCAAAGTCTACGAGAAACGCAATCCGCGATCTCAGAAACACGACTGACAAGAAGACTGCTGAGGAGGGTGCTCCAAAGGTCTACGCAATGATCGACAAGCTCGCCAAGATTGGCGTCATCCACAAGAACAAGGCTTCAAACCTCAAGAGTGGTCTCGCAGTCTACATCAACAAGCTCAGCTAAGACAAAAACGAAAGGCAGTCTCCCGAAGGCTGCCTTTTGATTGAAACCTCGTCCTGACAAGGACAATCGGGATGTAGCGCAGTTGGTAGCGCACTACGTTCGGGACGTAGGGGTCGTCCGTTCGAGTCGGATCATCCCGACAAAGAAAGGGAGAGTGACATGAAGTCGCTCTCCCTTTTTCCTTTTCACGTTCTCCCCTATTATCCTACATTCGGGTCAATGCCCTTTCTCCAGAACCTGGACGTGATGTCCTCCCTGTCAACGGTGCCGTCAGGACGCCTTGAAGTCCTGTAGAGCCGCTGGTTGGTGGTCTTGGAGTCAAGAGGACCGAACTCTTCAATGTAAGGTCCGACCTTGACATAGTCGAAAGCTTCGTAGACTGCATCCTCGACACGGGTACGCCCTGAGTACAGAGCTGACAGCAGCCCTTTGGAACGTACATGAGCGGAAAGGGAAAGAAGCGAATCGATGTCCTTCCCCTCCCCGAGGAAGAGGAAGCAATCCACACCGAAGTTGTCCGCAATCATGGCATCGATGGCTGCTTCGGTGAGTTCCTCCCCCATGTCTGTCCTCAGGAACGGTGAATGACATCCAACGCAATTACCTTGGCAGTTGCTTATCTCAACCGCCAAGGTAACTCTGTCTGGAATTTCCTCAATGACCACTGAGGTCATCTCCGGAACATACTTGATCATAGACTAGGCCTCCACAGGAGCATTCTCACGGACATGCGAGCCGTCGGAGATGTAGAAGCGGCGAAGGGCTTCAGTCTGGCGCATCTCGCTGAATGAGGACACTCTCTTGAGGTAGCCGATAACACGCGTCAGGTAGTCGAGGTTGTGGCTTCCACACTTAGGGCATACCTCGAGGGTGTCCTTGCTGATGTAGCCACAGTCGTTGCAGACGGTGTTGCGGCAGTTGAATGTGAAGTAGTTCGTGCCGTAGTGGGCAGCAGCCTTGAGAAGCTGCCTGTACTGATCCTTGGAAAGATGCTCGGCAACATTCATGTGAAGGGCCGAACCTCCGTCAAGATGCTTCACATAGTCATTTCCATGAAGCTTGAACTTGTCGATCATCGAGAGGGTGTCGTCCTCAGGATTGTAGAAGTACGAGCTGTACATGTTGTGCTTAGGTGAAACAAAGAAGCCATCCTTGAGATCCCACTTGTAGTTCTTTCCGGAAAGATTCTCACCCGGAACGAACTCGGTGTTGAACATGCACTCGGAAGTCTTGTCCTTCCTGTTGCACCTGTTGATGGTTTCGAGGATCACATCAACGAACTCGTTGTATTCAGGATTAGGGCTGATGGTGAGACCGAGGAATTCAGCTGCGTCAGTAAGACCATTCACGCCAACGGTCAGATACTGCCTCTTCATTGAGATGAAGCCTGCTGAATAGACATCAAGCATCCTGGCTGCGAGGAAATCCTTTATGATCTCGTTGAACGCCGTCTGATACTTGTGCACCCTCTCGGTCTCCTCCATTACAGCCTCCTTGATGTATTCGTAGAGCTGGTTCTTGTCATACTCGCCCCTCTGGAGAGCCCTTCCACCTTCAAGGACGACACTCTTCTTCTCGAGGAAGTAGCGCCTTGTGGCAAGCTGGATAAGCCTGTTCAGGTTGATGGTCATGACTGACTTTGAGCCTGTGGAGACGGATGCGGTACCCATGGAGTACTGATGGGTGGTATGGTTATGCGACTCGTCTGCCTTGTCAAGGTCGGAAAGTGAGTTGCGGAGACGGCAGCAGCTTGCAAGGCTGTCTGCACTGTCGGAAAGGTAGCAGAAGAAGCTGTGTCCCTTAGCCCACATCTCAGCTGTGAAGTCTGCATATTCAGGGTCTGAGAAATCATCCTTCCCATCGGTGAGGAGAGCCATTGTCTCGACAGGGAAAGTAAGGATGTAGTGGTTCCTCTCTTCATTGAACCAGTTCATGAAATGCTTCTGGAGCCATGAGAGAGTCTCCCACTTTGGAGCGGTTCCATCAGGGAACCTGAAGTCGCCGAAGACGCCCTGGAAGTAGTTCTTGTCGAAGTAGCTGATGTTCCAGAACACGGTCTGGTAGCCACGATTTCCCGCAGGCATGTTCATCGAGTGGACGACCTGCTGGAAATAGTTGTCGATGACCTTCACAAGGGTTCTCTTCTTGACATTGATCTCAACTACATCCTCGAGATGCTCGATGTAGTCGTCTCCGTAGTCCTTCCTGATGAAGTAGTCAAGGTACATAAGGAACTCAGGAGTAGCTACGGCCCCCATGAACTGGGAGGAGATTGAGTAGACAAGATTGATGAACTCACCGCAGAAAGACTTGAGGTCCGTCGGAGCCACAGAGACTCCTCCGAGATTCTTCAGTCCGTCGACGAGGAACGGATACATTGTGATCGCAACGCAGTAAGGGTAACCAGGCGTGCCGCTCTCATCGTGCTTGTAGAGGACATGGCTCTCAAGGTCCTTGTTGTACTGGCTCGCCATGGCGCGGCCGAACAGGGACTTGATCTTGTCCTTCATGATGTAGCGGTTCTGCTTGATGTTGTTCTCCTTGTAGAGTTCCTGGCCAAGGGTGACGATGTTCTTGCGGGTCACATTGGCATTGGCATCGAACTTGGAGCCCGTAGCAGCGTTGGATGCAGCGATGTAGTCCTTGATGAAGTCTCTCTTCTTCCTGAGATCGAGACCTGCATCGAATCTCTCGATGTAGGCGACGGCCACCTTCTTGTTGATGGACATCAGACTTTCTTCTACCTGTCGTCTAATTTCACGGCTTGTGATCTTGTCATAAATGTAGAGGTTTTCCGCGATCGAGATAACCACGGCCTCTGGACACTCTTCGCCGGCCGTCTTGTAGGCCTCACGAATACCATTCATTAGTTTGACCTTGTCGTACTCTTCGTACGACCCATTGGTCTTTCGTACAGTTACATCCATTTATGAGAAAATAAAAAACTTTTAAAACAGGTTTTTTCACAGGAAAGTTCAGGATAAGAAAACATCCATCTGCAAATATAGCAGATTCAACAGCCAATAGGATAAAAAAACTCCTAAAGTTATTAACAGCAGCGAAGAAAACCTGTTAATTCGCTACATATCAATACATTAAAGGAGTGACTCATTCAGAATCACTCAAAATCACCATTAAAAGTACGTACACACTCCCCTGCACCGGATTTGCGTCATCGATTCATTTTCAAGAAGACATCAGATGGATGAAGGCCTCAGGCCTGCAGTCAAGCCGGACCAAGAGAGGATGACTCGAACTTTCAGCTGGTCGCGGTCACAAAAATATGCCGAATGCAAGGGAAAATGAATACCTTTGTACATCAATAATCCACAAAGTTATCAACACAGACCATGTTCGAGGAATCTTTGAAGTTCTACAAGGACTTCCCGACCCCGGGAATCAAATTCGTAGACATCATGCCCTTGTTTCAGGACAAGGAGAAGTTCATCAATCTCATCAAGGAGACAGGAAGCTTCATCACGGCGCCTTCTGTCGCAGTTCCGGAAGCCAGAGCCTTCCTGTTCGCGTCGCCACTGCTCTGCGTGACAGAGAATGTGAGCAACATGATCCCGTTCAGGAAGAAAGGCAAGCTCCCTTCAAGCGAAGGCGACATGCTGGAAGTGGAGATCATGAAGGAGTACGGCTCAGACAAGCTTTTCTACAGAAAATCAGACATAGCGGCCGGAAAGATCGAAGATGGTGTCTTCAAGATTGCGATCCTGGATGACATCCTAGCCACCGGAGGCACTGCCGAAGGGATGGCCAGATCCCTTGAAAGCATAAGGATCGAGGTCGACGGCAAGGAGTATGGCATCAAGGTCACCGAGTTCGTCTTCATCGTCGAGATCGACGGGCTTGAAGGAAGGAAACGCCTCGAGAGCATCGCTCCGGTACATTCCGTTGCACACATCTAGTATTATCCCCCTGAAAAAAGCCACATGATCAGTAAAACGAACTTGAGATGCATGATGACAGCCATCGCAGTCACCATGTCCATCATGATTGCGGCTGCCTCACCGAAGGTCGCCATTCCGTCCTTCCCATGGGAGAATGACGGACAAGTCAGCAAGCCTTCCTACCTCTACATGGAAGGAGGATTCCTCACCACAGAGAAGGGATGTCCCGACTGGGGCACCTCGAACCCATCCCTCATCCAGTTCATCGGAGACAACCTCGGACAGGTTGTGATCACCTATGCAGACGGAAAGGAGGAGACGGTTCCTCTCGTGATCGGCTACACCATCTGGATCCACGGCATCTGGATGGAGAACCCAGCTCCATTCAAGGGCGACCACGCCGAACCTGAATATTCACAGCTCATCCAGAGTTCGCTCAGCCTCAAGGGTGGCTTCGAGGGTTCCGAGAGAGGCGTTCTCAGGATCGCCCTTTCCGGAAAGGATGTGAAGAGCATCAGGGTCGAAGGCAACAAGGACAAGGATGCAAAGGCAGTCTTCGTCTCAGGATGGTTCGACGACGAAGCCACGGACGACGACTTCTTCAAGGCTCACACCGTCAAGGCCGGAGCTGGAGTCCCTTCCGACGTAAAGGCGTCGCTCAAGACCATCTGCAAGGCCCTCCACACATTCGAAAGCGACTTCAAGGGCAAGCTCCTTCCTTTCGAGAAGGCAGACAGGGCCGACATCAGATTCAACGGAACCCAGTTTGCAAAGATCGCCACCGGAGTCCTCCAGACCAACATCACGAACCTCCGCGAGCGCACCGACGACGACGGAATGATCCACACCTCCTACAAGGATGCTCCTTCATGGAGATATGATGGATTCGGCCCGTACATCATCGCTGCAAACTCCTACTACGACGCATTCTACTCACGCGATGCAGCAAGGGCGATCATGAGCCTCAACGGCTACAACGACGTGCAGAAGGCTGTTGCAGCCTGCCTCTTCGGCAACAAGTGGATGATGTACTACCCGGAGAACGGCCTCACACTGGGAGGCAAAATCATCCCGGGACACTACAGCGTCATGCCTAACAAGCCGCTCATCTACTCGCAGCTGCTCACCAAGATCGGCGTCCCGGCTCTTTGCGACGACCCGGACGGAGGTCAGGGAGCATGGCCTACCAGGTACACGAAGAAGCGCTTCGGCGATGAATATGAGAACCTCGGGAACCAGGAGACAGATGGCCACGGCCTCATGATGATGGCGAACTGGCTCACCTGGAAGAATGCAGGAGCAACCCCTGAGTACGTCAAGGAAAACTGGACCTACATCGAGGAAGCAGCCAAGTGGATCGAATGGTGCTTCGAGAATCCGGAGCTTTCGTTCATGAAGGACAACATGCTCTATGGAGAGACCGAGGCTGCGATGAATGCCTACACTCTCTACGCCAACGTTCCATGCAACCTTGGAATGATCCGCTACGCCGAGATGGCTGCTGCTGCAGAGAAGACTGAGATTGCCAGGAAATGGATCGGCTACGCAGAGCTCATCCGCAAGGGCATCGACGAAGGAC
>JAGHSC010000174.1 GCA_018066065.1 Candidatus Cryptobacteroides faecihippi | reverse complement strand
TTCACATCCGTGATGATCTAAGACTATCTGACGACCGAATCAAGAAAGAAAGCGGCGTTCATGCTACGTATGGAATCCTATGCCGGAGGAATCATCCTGATGGCAATGGGACTGTTCAACGACCCTTCATGGGCCGGGCCCTGCCTTGTCCTTGACATAGGTGCGTCCGAGGCTGTCATGGTGATGTATCCTTGCTCCTTCGAGAGGCCTGGGTATTTCCTCAAGACAGCGCTCTGCTTCCTGATTGCCTGCATCCTTTCATCATTCCTGTTCACGTTCCTGCTTCCTTCTGGAAACTTGACATTCGAGCTGAGGCTGTTTGCTTCCTCGGTGATGATCTGCACTTACTGTTCGCTTGTGACTTTCTCTTCCACTGCATCCAAGTTCATGTCCGTGAAGACTCTCTTCAAGGAAGATTCGCCGTGCCGGGACCTTGAAATCTGCTCAAGGCTTGTCCATGCACTTCTCTTCATCATCATCTACTCGTCATGCTTCTGCCTCGCGGCCATCCACAGGTTGCAGCCAATGTTCACTGCTGCCTGCACGGCTTTCCTGGCAGGGCACTATCTGCTGATGGCCTACAAGGAAAGAAGCGGGGCAAGCTTCCTGGTTTCCAGGAAGACTGAATGCAAGATAATCGAAGCCGGGCGCAACCGCCTTGGCGCTTTGTTCAATGACAAGAATGTGGATGACAGGAAAATGAATGCTCTTTATGAGCGGATCAAGGATTACATGTCGAAGGAACAGCCTTTCCTGAATGACGACTTCGACATGAAGGACATGGCCATGGCACTCTATTCCAACAAGCTGTACCTCTCAAAGACAATCAACACATTGTCGGGCAGGAACTTCCGCCAGTTTGTCAATTACTACAGGATCGAGTATGCGAAGTCGCTTATGGCAAAGGATCCAAGACTTCATTTCAACGAGGTGTCGGAGATGTCTGGCTTCCATTCGGTCGTGTCTTTCAACATGGCCTTCAAAGTCAACACCGGACGGACACCGTCGGAGTGGCTTGATGAGAATCTTTCTTCTTCCGGCAAGGTTTCTTGATGTCCTTTTTCTTATATTTGTATCCGATGGCTCTTTGCCATGGAAACATTATACTTAAAGGATATGAAAAAGATTGTCATTGCGGCCCTTGTCGCCATTGTCGGCCTGATGCCGATGTCTGCCCAGAGCAGGAAAGTCGTGAAGAGAGCGAAGGAAGAAGCAAAGCTCGAGATGGAGTACCTTAAGGATCAAGGTTATTCCGCTCTAGACAAGATAAAGCTTGAGGATGAGGTCAGAAGCTTCCTTGTCGAGAAGTACTCCCAGAAGTCTTGCGCCGAGGTTGTCGGCAAGGCTACCGGCTATTCGGATCTCAATGAGGCTAAGGCTCAGGCTAGGAACGAGGCTGTTGCCACCTATCCTGTCGAGGATGTCTCGAACATTTTCTTTGTGTACCGCAAGAGCCACAGGAAGTATGATGTCCTCTGCTATGCTCTCGTCCATGGAGCATCCTATGGCTATGCTCTCAACAATCCTAACCAGCATGCGCACAGGATCTACGGCATGGATGCTTCCATCGCTACCGTAAGGGCCGCACATGCCGAGAAGGAGGCAAAGCAGGCCGAGAAGAAGGCAAAGGCAAAGGCGAAGGCTGCCGAGAAGAAGGCTAAGGCAAAAGCCAAGGCAAAGGCAAAGAAGGATGCCCAGAAGGCAGCAGACAAGGCTTACAAGGACGAAATGAAGAAATCAGGCTACAAGCGTTAGTCTGAGAACTTTTCCACACCCTTCCAGCTTGATGGAGGGGGCGCTATGATGTCCATCTCGTCTTTTCTGACGGGGTGGACAAATTTTATCTCGTGGGAGTGGAGGCAGATTCCTCCATCGGGGTTGGAACGGGGAGCTCCGTATTTCAGGTCTCCCTTGATGACGCATCCGATTCCTGCCAGCTGGCATCGGATCTGGTGGTGGCGGCCTGTGAGAAGCTGGACTTCAAGGAGAGAGTACCTGTCGGTGTTCCCGAGATGCCTGTAGATCAGCTTGGCGAGCTTGGCTTCCTTTGTGCCCTCGCGCGTGATGAAGCTCTTGTTCATCTTCTCGTTGCGGCTGAGCCAGTTCACAAGTTCTGCGGATTCCTTTTCCGGAGGGTTGCAGCAGAGGGCCCAGTAGGTCTTGTGCATGTCTCCGGTGCGGAACATCTCGGAGAGCCTTGAAAGGGCCTTTGATGTCTTCGCGAAGACCACTATGCCGCTGACCGGTCGGTCGAGACGATGAGGAATGCCCAGGAAGACCTTCCCGGGCTTTCCGTCACGTTCTGCAATGAATGCCTTCAAAGTCTCGGCGAGACACTCGTCACCGGTCTTGTCGCCTTGGACAATCTCGCCTGGAATCTTGTTGAAAACCAGGACATGGTTGTCCTCATAGAGGATCCTTGATGAAAGGTCCTCGAATTCGCCATGTCCCAGTCTTCTGTATTCCATTATCCTTGAAGGTATGATCGATATTATTTCTGTTCCTCAGGGATAGGTACGAGGGCAAAGCTGAGCTCACCCTTGCAGCAGAGCTTTCCGTCGACTTCAAGCTTTGCCTCGAAGAAGAAGATGCTTCCGCGCTTCGCAACCATCTTTGTCCTGATCTCGCAAAGATCTCCGGGCTTCACTGAATTCTTGAAACGGACCTTGTCGATTCCGGCGTAGAAGGTCATGTGACCCGGGATGTAGTCCTTGACGGAAACAGCGCATGCCTGTGCCATTATCTCGCACTGGATCACTCCAGGGACGATTGGGTTGCCAGGGAAGTGTCCTCTTGTGAAGAACTCGTCTTCCTTGATCCTGTATGTGGCGTAGGATTCTCCCTCTCCAGTGATCTCTGCATTCTCGATGAGGAGCATGGGCTCCCTGTGAGGCATGAATGACTTGATGTCATCCAAGTTCATAATGTTTCCCATATTCAGTGTCCGTTTTGAATTTGTCTTTACAAGCTATCCTTCGTATTTCCTGAACGCTACACAGGCATCGTGGCCACCGAATCCGAGTGAGTCGGAGATACCGATGGTGAGGTCAGCCTTGACAGCAGTGTTTGGCGTGTAGTCGAGATCGAGCTCAGGGTCAGGAGTGTCGAGGTTGATGGTTGGAGGACAGATTCCGTTCTTGACGGCAAGGACGGTCGCGATTGCCTCAGCCGCACCTGCTGCACCGAGAAGGTGACCTGTCATTGACTTGGTCGAGCTGATGTGAGCCTTGTAGGCGAAGTCGCCGAGGGCGATCTTGTAGGCCAGTGTCTCGGCTGCATCGTTGAGGTGAGTTCCTGTTCCGTGTGCGTTGATGTAGAGGCAGTCCTTCTCCTTGTCGAATCCGCCTTCGGTGAGGGCGAGCTCGATGCACTTGGCCTGGGTGGTTCCGTCCGGCCTAGGTGCCGTTGAGTGGTAGGCATCGCAGGTGTTGCCGTAGCCGACCATCTCTGCGAGAATCTCTGCTCCGCGGGCCTTTGCGTGCTCATATTCCTCAAGGACAAGGATTCCTGCGCCGTCGCCCATGACGAAACCTGCGCGGTTTGCGTTGAATGGGAGGGATGCGTACTTAGGGTTCTCGGACCTTGAAAGTGCCTTGGCGTTGGCGAATCCGGCGATTCCGAGAGGAATCGTTGCGTGCTCGCAGCCTCCGGTGATGATTGCGTCGGCATAGCCATGCTTGATTGCCCTGTAGGCCTCTCCGATGGCGTTGCTTGAGGTTGCGCAAGCGGTGACGACGTCAATGGTCGGTCCCTGTGCGTGATGCTTGATTGCGATGTGGCCGGCTGCGATGTTTGAGATCATCGTAGGGATGAAGAGAGGTGAAACCCACTGCCCTGAAGGGTCCTCGAGGATCTTCTGGGTCTCCCTGACCTGGGTGGTGAATCCTCCGATTCCTGATCCTACATAGACACCGAGGCGGAATGGGTCGATGTTCTGGTTCTCACCCTCTGAATGAAGGCCTGCCTGCTGCATTGCCTGGTAGGCGGCTGCCACTCCGTACTGGGTGAAGAGGTCCTGCTTCCTTGCGAAAGGCTTGTCCATTCCGTAATCTTCAGCGTGGAAGTCCTTGATGGTTCCTGCGATCTTTGCAGGAAGCGGAGACGCATCGAAATCAGTGATGAACTCGATTCCGCACACTCCGTCGAGGAGGTTCTTCCAGTAGGTCTGGACGTCATTTCCGACAGGGGAGATGATTCCCATACCTGTCACAACTACTCTTTTGCTCATGTTATTCTGTTTTTTTCTTTTTATTTCTGTGCCGTCAGCCCGCTGGCAGCGGATCCGACCATGCAAAGATACCGATAAGCCGGCCCACCTCAAAACAATTGTGGCGGATTAGATGGCCTCGGTGGTGAAAGTGTCTAGCGTGTGAGTCTGTCAAGGGCCATTTCCACGACTGCACGCACCTGTGGCTTGTAGTCCGGATTGCTGCTCTTGAGATAGCGGTTGGCGATTGCGCAGCAGATTGTGCCTGCCTTGTGGCCAAGGTGTCTTGCCAGTCCTGCCACTACGGAACTTTCCATTTCGAAGTTGGTGATCCTGTATTCGCCGAACCTGAAGGATTCGAATGTGTCAAGCATGTCGGGCATTGCAAGCCCGAGCCTGACGACCCTTCCCTGAGGACCGTAGAATCCCGGTGCGGAGATCGTCACTCCCTTGACTGTTGCATCCTCGAACCTGGCGATGAGCTCCTCGTCTGCCTTCACGAAGTAAGGTGAAGGGAGATTCTTGTTCCAGCCGGTGTGTTTCTTGAACGCCTCCTCC
>JAGHSC010000234.1 GCA_018066065.1 Candidatus Cryptobacteroides faecihippi | reverse complement strand
CCATAGCGCCTTCCGTCATAGCCGGCTCCCGGGTCAAGGCCGGGTTCTGCAGGCCTGCCGCCCTGGATCAAGGTGGCAGACGAGCTTCTGGAGCCACTCTGCAGGATCACCTTGAGTTCTCGGTTCTGCTCCGACTTGTTCTCAGAGTATGACAGGACGACGTTGGATTTCGGGCCCTTTCCGCTCGCAGGCTCAACCTGCGCCCATGGGGTTCCGTCCCCCGTCTCCAGCGAGATTGTCCAGCTCCCGGAGGCAGTCACATCGACGAACATGCTGCTTGCCTTCCATTCCACGGATGACTTGCCCAGCGCAAGGGCGACAGGTCCCTCCTCGGGATCTGCCCCTCCCCCGCACGAGGTCAGCGCAAGGCACGCCGCAAGGAGCAGCGATGTAATGCGTCGCTGCGGAAGATTACTTCTCGCAGAAGACATAGATTGCATCGAAGTAGACAGCACCGTCTGCAGAGATGATCGAGAACTGCTTGGTGTCAGCGTTGAACTTTATCTCTCCGAGCTGTGCTCCACCTTTCGAGGTGAACTGAGTCGTGCCGTAGTTTGTCGACCACTCAGCCTCGGTGTAGTTGAGGTTGCTCTTTCCATCCGCAGTCTTTCCGGTAGGAAGCTTTGCAGGGTCAACCACAGGAACGGCATAGATGTTCCTGGTGAAATCCGTTGAGTTCTTGTACTTTGATTCGGTAGCGACAAGAACGACCCTGACGACCTTCGAAGAATACTCCGGAGAAGTCAGGTAGGAAGCGTTGTTGTTCCTCATCTGGAGGAAATCATTGGTCTTTGAGACAGCGAAGTTGCCGGTCCACTTTCCGCCGTCGCTGGCGATGTCGTGCTCACCATAGACAGTTCCTGAAGCAGTTGCATCCTTGGTGACAGCGGTGATCTCCTCCTTGCTGAGAAGATGGAGGACTTCGTTCTCACCTGCCGTGAGGCTTGGAGCGTCTCCTGTTCCAGGAGTGTCTGAACCGCCACCGGTGCTTCCACCTTCACCTGCTCCGGTCTGGTCGTCGCTGGCCTTGATCGAGGTAAGGATGATGTTGAAGTACTTGTCGGATCCGGTGAGGCCGATGAAGTAGCCTGCCACATCCACGATCTTGCCGTTGAGCGAAGCATCGACGCCTGTCGCATTCGAGAGGCTGCCGGTCTTGCTGGAACCGCTCACGTTGATGTTGTAGTAATTGCCGCTGATCTCAAGCTTGCCGGTGAAGGTTACATAGCCGAACATGTTGCTGTACGTGTTCATCGCTGCACCGTCGATGGTTGTCGGTGCAGGATACTCCACAGTGCCTGAAGAGACGACTTCGACAGTGTAGTTGACAATCTCCTCGAGGCTTCCGTACATCGACTTCTCGCCTGAGAGCTTGACATTGTCGCCGACTTTGACGGTAGGTGTCTTGTCAGCGCTGAACGCATAGGCAAAGCCTGTGGCAGTCTTGACGAGGAAAGCCTTTGAGGAGACGGCGACGACCTGTCCTTCGTAGCTTGCGGTCTCGACGGATGCCTCCTCGAAGGAGAGGATCTGCGCGTGAACGACCTCGTGCTGGCTCTTTGATGCGTAATAGTCATACTGGCCGGCGAGTACCACAGTGCCACCATTCTTGATCTTGGAAGACCATTCATCCTTGTTGTCCACGCTGTAGACGTAGATGGTTCCGGTGGCATCCTTCAAGTCGAAGCTGCAGTAGTTTGAGCTGAAGTTGCTGACGGTTCCGGTGAGCTTGTAGTAATTGCTCTTGTCAGCCTTGCTGATGAAGTCTGCAACCGTGGTGGCAGGAGCATCTGAGTGATCCTCTGCCTTGACAGAGAACCTTTCTCCGGTAAGGGAGGCATAGTCGGAAGCCTGGGCAAAGTAAAGCTGGGCACTGCCGTTGAATGTGCTGGCGATACCGCTGATCTTGCCGGATCCGGTCGGAACATTCTCCGATCCATAGGTTGCGTACTTGCTTGAACGGACCTGGAATTCGTTGCCGTCTGCGTCAATGAAGTAGATGCTGGCAGCATTGGCTGTGCCCGAGTACCATGTCTGGGTTGCAGAAGAGCTCTTTGCCTGGACAGGGGCATCGATGGTGATGTACTGGCTCTCGTACTTGTTGGCCAGATAGTCAGCCATGGACACTGACTTAGGTGCAGGGGTCGACGTACCGACCTTCGTGACTGCATCGAGAGCAAGTCCGTCAACCTCGAGGACTCCGCCGTAGAGCTTCATGCCGGCCTTGGAGAGATCGATCTCGACGACATCGCCGAACTCGAAGGTGTTGTTGGCGGCAAAGAAGATGTTCAGGCCGTCAGTCTCATCCTGGACGTAGCATGACTTGTTGGAGTTGAGGTTGTCGAGGACCGCCTGGTTCGAGATGAAGGTGGCCTTGACAAGGTAATCCTCCGGAAGGTTGATGTTGCTGTCGGCATTGACACCGTTTGCATTGCAGTAGGCGCGGACGTCAGCAAGGGTCTTGTAGGTCTTGACCTTGGAGCCCTTCTGGGAGACGGTCACCACTGCATCGGCGAGACCGATGGAGAACTTGATGGTAGCCGAACGGTCGAAGCCATCATTTGCCAGGGCAGTGATCTCGACGCTCTGAGCCTTTGAAGAAGCGGATCCTGATGCAGGAGTGACTGAAAGCCAGTCTGCGGCAGTTCCTTCATAGGTAACCTTGGACACCCAGTCACGGGTAGCAGTGAGCGAGACGCTCGACTTTGAGACCGATGCCTCAAGTTCGACACTGGACTTGTCGACGGAAATTCCGGCTGCTGGAAGAGGTTCTTCCTTACCGGAACAGGCAGCCGCAGCAATGACAGCGATGGCCGCCAGGATCAGGTTCTTGAATTTCATGTTCGTGTTGTGTTTTCAGCTTAATCTAACAAAGATAATCAAAATAAAGCGTTCACCAAAACGTTTGAAACCAAGGGACTCCTGTAAAACAGGAGAGCCCGGATCTCTCCGGGCTCCCTGAAGGTTATGATGCGAAGGAAGGACTACTCTGTCTTTCCGTCGATGCTGACGATGTGAGCCTTCTTGGAGGCTGTCTCGGCGGTGCCGTTGTAGAGGGTGACCCTGCCGCAGAGAACGATCTTCTGTCCTACAGCGATCAGCTGTCCGGTCTCTGCAGGCCATGCGACGCTTGAGCTGTGGGCAGCATTGTTCATGTAGTAGATCGAGTAAGCCTCGAACTTAGGACCGTTCGTGGTGCCGTCATCGGTGAGCCAGAATGAAGCCGTGTTGTAGCTAGGACCGAAGTTGTACTTGGTAAGCTCGGACACGATGCCGGTGACATAGACATCTGCAGGGCTGTTGCCGCTGAGAGTGCCACAGTACTCGACAACCTCTGCGATTGTGTACGGATTCTCGGCAGTTCCCTTGCCGGCCTGAGGATGAGAGTGGCTGACATAGACTCCGCCGCAAAGCTCGATCTTCTCCTTGTAGGTGTCCTTGTAGCCGATCATGGTAAGCTCGTCTCCGACCTCGATGCCTGCGGTTGCAAGGAAGTTCTTCCTAGCGTCTCCGGTTGCACCGTAGCCAGGATAGACACCGTAGACATAGAGGTCGTTGGTGCCGTCCGTGATGTAGACATTGCCATATTCAGCCTTCTCGACATCCTTCAAGGTTCCGGTGACGCAGTACCAGGTGTTCTTGTCATCCGGCTTGCTGAGGAACTCGGCGATGGTGACGGTGGTGACTGGGGTAACCTTGTCGAAGGTTGCCGAAGTCATCTCGATCGTGGTGTTGTACTGGTCACGCTTTCCGACAACGGTCACGATGTCGTTGACCTTGGCACCGGAAGCAGCGAAGCCGCTCATGTTGTAGACATAGGTCTCTCCGGTGTAGTCCTTGATGTAGAAGCGTCCCTTTGCAGCATCTGCGACATCAGAGATGACGCCGGTGATGCGGTAGTACATAGGGCCTACCTCGGCAGCATTGAACTCTGCAACGGTCTTGTCGATGATGTCGTCAGGGGTGATTGCCCTTGCAGGCTGCTCGACGTTGACATTGACCGTGGCGTCGACAGAGCCGATGAGGATCGATGCTGTCCTGCTTGCGAGGTCAGGGTTCTTCGATGACTTGAAGGTCAGGGTCGACTTCACGCCGTCGGTGACATTGCTGACAAGGGTGATCCAGTCGCAGTCCTCTGCGATGATGGCATCCACGAGGTCAGCGTCGCAGACAACAGTGAACTCCTCCTCAAGGTCGCCGTCAGTGAGGGTGACGGTGGAAGGAGAGACAGGAAGCACCTTGTCCGCATTGTCGTAGAGGAGTGGAAGGACAGCGTTGTCCTGCGTACTTGAATATCCACCATAGCTGCTGTAGCCGATTGAATACTGAAGCCACTTGTCGATGTCGTTCTTGGTGATGACGGTGCCGTCCTCCTGAGGCTCCACGGTCCAGATGTAACCCTCGGTAGGGGTGACATCGGTGTAGAAGTTGTTGTAGGCTGCAGCCTGCCAGAGGGCCTCGCCATCAGCCTGGCGGATGATGTACTTGCCGCTCTCGGAAGCAGGTTCGAAGGTGAATCCGTAGCTGCCGTCAGGCATCACGATGCTGCCGTCTGCCTGGACGTTTGCAGTGACGTCCTTCTTGTTGAGGTAGGCGTAGTTGGAGCTTGTAGGGACAGGAGTTCCGGCATAGTACTCGGAGCCATTC
>JAGHSC010000177.1 GCA_018066065.1 Candidatus Cryptobacteroides faecihippi | reverse complement strand
CTTGATGAGCCACTCGGCCTTGTTGATGAAAGCGGCACCCTTCACCCTGAAGCACACCTCGGCGTAAGGCAGCAGCAGGAAGGTACGCGTGCTTCCCTGATGGTAGGCAAGGTCGCGCTCGATCTGGGTACCTTCATAGACACCCTTGTACTTTACATCCCTTGGGGAAAGTGTCCTGATACCCCTTCTGGTCACGAGATCCCTGTCGACGACATGAAGGATGTTCTGGATCTTCATAGGATCGATCGGGCAGTACGGGACAGCGATTGCGTAGATCTGGTTTGGACGGATGTCCTTGTTCTGACCGTCGACACCGACATAGTCGGCGAGGCAGCCAATCTCGTCGCACCAGAAAGTCTTCTCGTAATTCTCCTCGACGAGATTCCTGATGGCGGTCCACCTCCCGATGAACTCCCTGTCTTCCTTCTCCATCTCGAGTGCGAAGCAGATGGCATTGTACCAGAATGCATTGGTCTCGACCTGATAGCCCGCTCTCTCGGTGACAGGGACACCATCGATGTAGGCATTCATCCATGAAAGTGCAGTCCTGTACTTCTGCGACCAGAGAAGACCATTCGGCTGCATGGAGATTTCCTCCCTGCCTCCAGGAAGGTAGCTTTCAAGGATTCCCTTGACAGTCTTGGAGTACTTTTCCCAGACCTTGGTGCCATCGGCGCCAGCCCCGATGTAGAACTGAAGGGCGAGGACCACGCAAAGTGGAGCCTCTGCCTGGGTGGTCTTGCTGAACAGCCTGTCCTCTTCATTCGCGATGAGGTTGTCGAGAATCTCCTCGAACTCATCAGGCTTGTCGGCGTAGATGGTCAGGCCAGGAAGTGCCTCCAGCGTCTCCCTGAGAAGACCTGTCTTCATCCATGAGAGACCGGCGCAGATCATCTTGCGTCCGTTGTGCTCCGTGACAAGCGAGTCCGCACAGCGCTTCAGCTGGTCCCTGAAGTCCGTGATCTGAGGAAGCTTGGCAGCAAGGGAATTGTATGTCCTCTTGAGAGTCGATGGCTTGGACTCGAAGGTCGCAGCGGAGAAGACGACGGACTCTCCCTGCTTCATCCTGAGCTCGAAGGAACCGGGGACCATGAGGTCCTCACGGCAGTCAAACCCGCGTCTGTACTCATCAGAGTAAGTCACACCCATGTACCAGTCGGGATGGGATGTGAACTTCACGGCCGATGAGCTGGCCTGGATGAAGAGATCCGGGAATGATGAGTAGAGCCTGAATGACGCACCGCCGGCAACCTGGCCGGCAGAAGGGTCGGCCACAGGATTCTGATGCGTGAGCTCATGGATGTTGCGGAACGCAAGGAAAGGCTTGACCACAAGGGTCACGGGAGAAGGAGCCTTCACAAGCTCATACTTCACGAAGACCTGGTCCTTGTCCGGAGCGAGGATGATGCTCTTCGTGAACACAATCTCACCGACCTTGTAGGTGATCATCGTCACAGGATCGGCCTGGAAGTCCACCACATACTTGTGTCCACGGGGTTCGTAGATGTCCCCGTAGCAATGGATGCCCAGGTTGAACTGCTTGCCTTGCATGATGAGGCTCTCGTCGAGCGAGGAGAGAAGAAGGTACCTGTCACCACCGAAACGGTCCAGCGTCACGGCCAGCAGGCCATGGTAGCGCCTTGTGTTGCAGGCGATGATGGAGGTGTTGCAGTAAGCGCCTGACTTGTTGGCGCTTATGATCTCCCTCTTCAAAGAGTATGAGAGGTTCACCAGCTCAGCCTTGTTAAACTGAAGGAAGGACATAAAATTATTTAATAGTTATAGTACCAAATTCAGGACGACAGCTGACCGGCATGGTAGATACACGGAAAGCACATCGTCATAACTAACTTCATCACCTTGACCCGCGACTCGCTTCGTGAAGTGATGGACAGAGCCATCATTCCTTCCGAAACCTCCGAACTCGGATGCATCGGAGTCAAGCACCACTACATATTCACCGGCAGGAGCAGGGAACTCATAGTCCGTGAACGAACCGGTAGAATTGAGATTGAATGCAAAGATACAGCCTTTTCTTCTGAAAATCAAAACCTTTTTCTCTTCATCGGAGACAAGCAGCTCCGGAGCATCCTCCAGCAAGGAATATTCCTTCACCAGGGAGATCATGGCTGCATCGAAGAGACCGAGACCTTGGTAGCGAAGGTCGGGATTGTCCTGGAGCGACCACTGGCGCCTTGCATACTTGAAGGACCAGTCATTCCCCTGCCGAGGGAAATCTATCCATTCAGGATGGCCGAATTCATTGCCCATGAAGTTAAGGTAGCCGCCACCGCAGCTTGCAAGGGTCATCAGCCTGATCATCTTGTGGAGGGCGATTCCCCTGTCGACGACTACATCATCGGAATCCTTCCCCATGGCAGTGTACATCCTTGAATCAAGGAGACGGAAGATCAGGGTCTGGTCCCCGACCAGGGCCTGGTCATGGCACTCGGCGTAGCTTACCGTCCTCTCATCCGCACGCTTGTTGGTCAGCTCGTACCAGATCTCGCCAGGGCTCCACTGTTCGTCCGTGCGTTCCTTTATCCACTTGATCCAGTGGTCGGCGATGCCCATGGCCATCCTGAAGTCGAAGCCGACACCTCCGCAGTCGAGAGGGGCCGCCAGCCCGGCCATGCCGCTCACATCCTCAGCGATCGTGATGGCATCCGGAAGCAGTTCGTGGATGAGGATGTTGGCCAGCGCAAGGTAGGTCACGGCCGACTCGTCCACACCTTCGTCGAAGTAGAGGGCATAGTCCCCGAAATCCTTCTCAAGGCCATGGTCCCAGTAGATCATGGAGGTGACACCGTCGAAGCGGAAACCGTCCAGGTTGTACTCCTCGAGCCAGAACTTGCAGTTGGACAGGAGGAAGGCGACCGTCGAATCCTTGCCGTAGTCGAAGCATCGGGAGCCCCATGCAGGATGGTATCCCTGCGGTCCCTGGTGGAAATAAAGGTCCTCCCTGCCATCGAACATGCTCAATCCCTCAGCCTCGTTCAGCACAGAATGCGAGTGCACTATGTCCATTACCACGGAAATCCCCAAGCCATGGGCGGCATCGACCAGCTGCTTGAACTCTTCAGGAGTACCGAACCTTGAGCTCAGTGCAAAGAAGTTGGAAACCTGGTAGCCGAAGGATCCATAGTATGGATGCTCCTGGAGAGCCATGATCTGAATGACATCGTAGCCAAGTGCGGCGATCCTCGGGAGCACGGTGTCCTTGAACTCGAGGAAAGAAGAAACCTTCTCATCCTCGGACGACATGCCGATGTGGCACTCGTAGATCAGAGGGTTCTGCTTTCTCCCCGGCCTTTCGTTCTTCCAGCGATAGCGGTCGGAAGGGTCCCAGACCTGGGCACAGAAAGCCTTCGTCTCTTCGTCCTGGACTGTCCTGACAGCATAGGCAGGAAGCCTCTCGGCACCTCCACCAGGCCACTCGATGTACAGCTTGTAGAGGTCGCCGTGGTGGATGAAGAAGTCGGGGATGACAATCTCCCAGTTGCCGTTGCCAACGGGGGTGAGTGAATATCCACCCGTGCGCTTCCATCCGTTGAAATCGCCTATCAGGTAGATGCGGGTCGCGTTGGGAGCCCACTCGCGGAAGACCCACGACCCATCCTCGGTGCGATGCATGCCGTAGTAGAGGTGGTTCACGGCACAGTCGGAAAGCCGTCCACCGCCACCTCCCAGGAAACGCTCGACAGCATCGCAGATCCGCTGATGCCTGGCCTCGATGGCCTCCTTGTACGGCATCAGGTAAGGGTCAGTCTTGTAGATCCATTCAGAATTCTTCATATTCATCATACAGGCAAATCCTGCGGTTTCAGGAAGTCGGTCCTCAGATGGCGTGTGGCGCCATCCGCGAAACGGACCTCCAGCGTTGTAAATTCCTTGTTCGCGCCGACCACCTCGCCCTCGCCGAAGACGGCATGGACAACCTTGTCACCGACGCGGAAAGGATTTGAATATTCATCCCTTTCAGCCGCAAAGCCATCCTCGCCCCCGAGCATCTGCGAGCCCGCCCTGTAGGTCTCCTCATCCAGGACATGCATCAGGTTGCGCGTCCCTCGCCAGAGATCCTCAGGCACATAGCCCTCGGTCACGAACATATTCCTCTTGATCTCCGTCAGGAACCTTGACGGATACTTGTTCATCTTCGAAGCCACGTTGTAGCCTTCCGACTCCGTCAGGAACAGAGCCTTCTCCGCCCTGGTCACCGCCACGTACATCAGGCGCCTCTCCTCCTCCTCGCCATTCTTCTTGAACTCCCTGATGGAGCGCATGTTCGGGAAGATTCCCTCGCTCATGCCGATGACGAACACATACGGAAACTCCAGTCCCTTGGCCTGATGGATGGTCATCATCCTGATCGTGGAAGTGTCCCTGCGGATGTCCTGGTTGGCGTAGAGCGCTATGTCCTGAAGGTACTCGGAGAGCGTCACATCGTCCTCGCTCCTGGTGCTTTCGTACAGGCGGATGCTCTGCCCGAGCTCCTCGATGTTCTCCAGCCTGTCCTCATCCTGGTCCTCGCGCAGCTGTCTCTTCAGGCCGCTCCTGTCAAGCACCCTGTCCAGCAGGTCCGAGACCAGCCTGCCGTTTGAATATTCACGTGCGTCCTCGATGAGCGAGACGAAGTCGCGTGCGCCAGGCTTGTCGAACGACGGCAGGTCAAGATGGCGGCTGAGCGTGTCAAAGAGGCTGCGGCCGTCCTCGTCCGCGCGGTCCCTGAGGGTGTCCACGAACTTCTTCCCAAGCTTTCTTGGCGGCACATTGACGATCCTCTCGAAGGAAATGTCATCCTGCCCGTCATTGATGACCTTGAGGTAGCTGACCGCATCCTTGATCTCCTTCCTCTCGAAGAACCTCGTCCCGCCCCAGATGACGTACGGAAGCCCGGCATTGAGCAGGGACTGCTCCATCGCCCTCGACTGGAAGGAAGCCCTGTAGAGGATGGCTATGTCCGAAGGATCCGCGCCGGAGGACAGGAGCCCGCGGATCTGCGTGATGATCCACTCCATCTCCTCAGCCTCGTTCTTGCCGTGGAAATGGACCACGGTCTTTCCTTCTTCCTTCCTGGTGAACAGGTTCTTCGGTATGCGGTTCTGATTGTTCGAGATCACGGAATTGGCAACATCGAGGATCCTCGGAGTAGAACGGTAGTTCTCGTCCAGGACGACATCCTTGTCCGAAGCAAAGTTGACGAACCTGTCAGGCTTTGCGCCGCGCCACTCGTAGATGGCCTGGTCCGGGTCGCCCACGATGAAGAGATTGCCGTGCCCGGCGGAAAGCTTCTCGATGATCTGCCAGTTGTCCAGGTTGCAGTCCTGGGCCTCATCCACCATGATGTAGTTCAGCTGGTTCTGCCACCAGGTGCGGGCGGCCTCGAAGCGGTCCAGGATGTAGTTCGTGAAGTTCTCGAGATCGTCGTAGTCCAGGGAGCAGGTCTTCATCTGGCGGTGGATGTAGTTGGCCACGGGCGACTTGAGCATCCCGTCAGTCCACTTCACCTCAGGGAGCATGAACGTGGTGATGTAGTCGTTCATCGACTTCTCGACAGCGACCTGTCCGAGGAATTCCTTGACGGTCTTCTCGGTCCTCTTGATCCCGAGTTCCTCCATGGTCTGCCTGGCAAGTGCCTTCGAATCCTCCTCGTCGATGATGGAGAAGGATTTCGGGAAGCCCAGCCTGTGGATCTCCCTGCGGAGGAACTTCACGCAGAAGCCATCGATGGTGCACACGAAGTCGTTGTAGTCCCCGCTGTGTACCATCTTCGAGATTCTCTGCCTCATCTCGGAAGCCGCCTTGTTTGTAAAAGTCAGACAGAGG
>JAGHSC010000064.1 GCA_018066065.1 Candidatus Cryptobacteroides faecihippi | reverse complement strand
GTCAGCAAATGGCTTGGAGACGACAATGGCTTCTACCTGGTGCGTCAGAGCCGCGACCTCAAGAGACTCGACCTGTGCAGGGTCGACATCGGAACCGACTCGACCAGGACCATCATCTCCGAAAGGGAAAGGACCTACGTGAGTACCGCAACCCCTTCCTGATCAAGGACGGAAAGCAGATCATCCACTGGTCGGAGCGCAACGGATGGGCCAACCTCTACCTCTACGACAGCGACGGAAAGCTGCTCAGGAACCTCACCGAAGGCGCATTCCACATCGAGGATGTGCTCGGAGTGAACGAGAAGGAAGGCTACATCCTCCTCAGCGCCTGCGGAGTCAGCAAGGATGAGAACCCTTACCAGATGCACACCTTCAGGGTACCTCTCGCTGGAGGAGCCCTCAAGCAGCTCGACATGGACGACATGGATGTCCTCTCCACTGCCTGCGACGACGCAAGGTACTTCGTGGCCAACTACTCAAGGGTCGACTGCACCCCGGCCGTGGCACTCTACGGAGCCGCCGGCAAGAAGGTCCTCGACCTCGAGACCGCAGACCTCAGCCTCCTCTTCGAGGCCGGCTACAAGTTCCCTGAAAGATTCAAGGTCAAGGCAGCCGACGGCGTCACGGACCTCTACGGAGCCATGTACAAGCCTTACGACTTCGACTCCACCAAGGTCTACCCGATCTGCGACTACGTCTACCCGGGTCCACAGGTCGAAGCCAACAACATCTCATGGAGCAAGGGCTTCACCAGGACCGACAGGCTCGCACAGCTCGGCATGATCGTCATCACGGTCGGCAACAGAGGTGGACATCCGAACCGCTCGAAGTGGTACCGCAACTACGGCTACGGCAACCTCCGCGACTACGGTCTCGAGGACCAGAAATATGCAATTCAGCAGCTTGGGGCAAGGTGTCCGTTCATCGATCTGGACAGAGTCGGCATCCATGGCCACTCAGGCGGCGGCTTCATGAGCACTGCAGCGATCCTCAAGTACCCTGACTTCTTCAAGGTGGCAGTCTCATGCGCCGGCAACCACGACAACAGCATCTACAACCGCTGGTGGAGCGAGCAGCACCACGGAATCCTCGAGAAGATCGAGAAGGGAGACACATCGTTCGTCTACCACATCGAGACCAACCCACAGATCGCATCGAACCTCAAGGGACACCTGATGCTTGTCCACGGCGACATCGACAACAACGTCCACCCGGCCAACACAATCAGGGTGGTCAACGCACTGATCCGCGCCAACAAGAGATTCGACATGCTTCTCCTCCCGGGCCAGAGGCACGGCTTCGGAGACATGAACGAGTATTTCTTCTGGAGGATGGCAGACTACTATTCCGAGTGGCTCATCGGAGATTCCGAACGAGCCAGGGTGGACATCATCCAACTGAACAACGATTGATCGAGGGGCCCTTCGGGGCCCTTTTCCGTTTCTACTCCTCTTCCTTCCAGCCCTGGGCCTTGACCGGAAGCTCGACACCTTCCGGAGTCACCAGCACGGCACCGACCTCCGGCCTGGCCATGTGGCCGATGATGTCGAACGTCTGGAAATCCCTGCGGAACTTGTCGGCGGCAAGGATCGGTACTGTGAACAGAAGCCTGAAGTCATCGCCTCCGTTCATCGCAGCGGAGATCGGATCGATGTCCATCTCCTTGCCGGAAGCGAAGCTGTTGCCCTCGAAAGGAATCTTGTCGGCATAGACCTTTGCACCAAGACCGGTGTCGCGCACAAGACGCTTGAGGACATCGGAAAGGCCATGGGACACAAGGTAACCGTTGGAAGGATAGATCTCGGAATCCTCGAAATGACCGACGATGGAAGCACTGAGCTCCGGCTTGAGGTAGCTTCCGATCAGCATCCTGTAGCGCTCGAGGTCAGGCTGGTGGTCGTCACCTGCAGTCTTCTCGAAGCTGCGCTTCTCCCTCTCGAGGATCTGCTGGCCGAGATAGGCGGCACCAAGGCTGCCAGACACGCAGATCAGGTCCATGCTCCTGGCATTGACCCTTCTGCCCCTGGTGAGCTTGAGCTCCTCCCCGGCCGCGCTGGCACAGACCGTCAGTCCGTTCGGAGATGGCACGAGGTCAAGGTCGGCTGAAAGGAATCCATGCTCCCTGGCCGCTGAGGTGATTCCTGACCAGAGCTCCTTCACATGGCTGAAGTCCAGCTTCGAAGACAGGCCGAGACGTATCGAGAGAGTCTTCGGATGAGCCATGGCTGCATAGAGTTCGCCGACCACGGCAACGACACACTTGTAGCCCAGATGCTTGAGCGGGAAATAGGTGAGATCGAAGTCCATCCCTTCGATGAAGACTCTCGACGCCGTATGCACTGTGCTGCCGGCTGCCGGAACGAATGAAACCTTGTCCTGCCTCTGGAAGCCGCAACCCTCGAAAAGAAGGTTCAGAGCCTCCACTTTTCCATATTCATTGAATGTGCCTTCTGCCATTGTTCTTTCGGTTTTTCTGATGATCGGGACAAAATTAACACAAATATATCTATTTTTGTGTCTATGAGAATCAGACAATTAATCACCATCGCCGCGATGTCGGCCATGACCATCCTGGGAGCATGCTCCTACGATGATTCCGTACTCGACGGAAGGATTGACAAGCTTGAATCAAGAGTCACCATCCTCGAGAGTACCTGCACCCAGCTCAATTCAGACGTAAAGAGCCTCCAGGAGATCGTGAAGGCCCTCGAAAGCGGAGACTATGTCACCGGCCTCGTCCAGACTTCGGACGGAAGCAGGAAAGGCTGGACCATCTCCTTCGCCAAGGCCAGCCCGGTGACCATCTGGGACGGCAAGGACGGCGAATCCCCTGTGCTCGCCATCAGGCAGGACACCGACGGGAAGTGCTACTGGACCATCGACGGTGAATATGCGCTCGTGGACGGGAAGAAGGTTCCGGCAAGCGCAGAGGACGGCATCACCCCGACCATGAAGGTCGACGGCGGAAGGTGGTTCATCTCCTACGACGAGGGAAAGAACTGGACCTATGTCGGCGAGGCAGTGGCCTCCGAGTGCAAGAAGTTCACCTCCGTCACCGAGGACAAGGACTATGTCACGATCACCTTCGCCGGCGGAAGCACCGTCAGGCTCAGCAAGAAGCAGCCTCTGACCCTCACCCTCTCGAAGACGAAGTCCATCCCTGTCGCAGCGGGCTCGACCGTAAGGATCAAGTACACGATTTCGGGATCCGACCCGAGCACCGAGCTTGACGTCATCGCAGACGGAGGATGGAAGGCAACCATGACCAGGATCGACCAGGCAACGGGAACCATCGACGTGAACGCACCTGATCCTTTCACCGAGGGAAAGGTGGCCGTCATCGCCAGCAACGCTTCCGGCGAGACCGTCGTCAAGTTCATGACTTTCAGGGAGCCGGAGCCTAAGGATCCGGACGAGATCAGCATCCTTGCCATCGGCAACAGCTTCTCCGTCGACGCGATGCAGTACCTCTACGGAATGCTCAAGGAACTTGGCTACAACAAGATCAGGCTCGGAAACCTCTACATCGGAGGATGCACCCTCGAGACCCACGCAAAGAACCTGGACGGAGACCTCCCGGCCTACACCTACTACACCAACACGACCGGTACCTGGAACACAGCCTCCGCCACCAAGGCCTCATCGGCCATCGAATCCTACGACTGGGACTACATCACCGTCCAGCAGGCCAGCGGCTATTCCGGAATGCCTGATTCCTTCGACCCATACCTCTCAAAGGTGATCACGGCAGCCCAGATCGGATGCCCTGCGGCAAAGATCTGCTGGCACATGACTTGGGCCTACCAGGGCAACTCAACCCACTCCGACTTCGGCAAGTACCAGAGCAGCCAGAGCCAGATGTACTCATCCATCCTCGGCGCCGTCCATGAGAAGGTTGAAAGCAACAGCGCCATCAAGGGCATCATCCCTTGCGGCACTGCAGTCCAGAACATGAGGACAAGCTACATCGGAGACAACGTCACCAGGGACGGCTACCACATGTCCTACTCGACAGGCCGATATCTCACCGCCCTCACCTGGGCGAGGTTCTTCACAGGCAAGGACATCTCCGGCCTGACCTACGTCCCTTCAGGCTACACCTTCACGAAGAATCAGATCGCAGCAGCCAAGGAAGCCGTCGACAACGCCATCGCCAACCCTTGGGAAGTGACAGAGTCCTCCTACGGAAAGAAGGATCCGAACTACGTCAGCAACACCGAGCTCAGGGAAGTCCTCAGGGCTGCCCGCTACAACCCGGACAGATTCGACGAGTACCCTTACAGGACCACCAGGATGGCCTATTACTACTCTTCCTCAAAGGCTTCCATCAGCAATGCGCTGCCTTCTCCATCCACTCTCCTCTGCGCCGAGAACGGAAGCACCGCTTCCAACCTGAAGCAGTTCGCCGCAACTGGAATATTCACAGAGGAAGACCTTCCTGTCGGCACCGTCATCGTCCTCAAGGAGGGCTACGCATTCCGCCCTGAAGGATGGACAGGCCTCAACACATTGAACGCTTCCGCCGACAGGCCTGTAAACCAGGCAAGCCCGCAGATCACCGTCATCGACAGCGAATGGTGGGCCAAGTTCAACTACAGGGCCTTCAACCTCTCGAAGAGCGGAGTCTCCGCACCGACCGAAACGGAGATGGACGAGATCTGCAAGTGCATCGCCATCTTCATCCCAAGGCAAACCAAGTAACCACAGAAAGAAACAGACACAATGAATATGAAAAGATCCATCCTCGTCATGCTTGCGGCGCTCATGATCCTGCCGGCAAGCACATACGCAAAGAAAGACAAGGGCCAGGGCCTCAAGGTCATCTCCTACAACATCAGGGTCGGAAGCGCCAATGACGGCACAAATTCATGGCAGTACCGCTACCCTGCATCCGCAATGATGATCGACGACCAGAAGCCGGACATCTTCGGCCTCCAGGAAGCTCTTCCGATGCAGTTCGAGTACCTCAACGACATACTCCCTGACTACAAGGGAGTCGGCGTCCCTCGCGACGACGGAAAGAAGGAGGGTGAGATCATGGGCATCTTCTGGAACAAGAAGACCGTCAAGATGATCAAGTGGGGAACCTACTGGCTCTCAGAGACTCCGGACAAGCCATCCCTTGGCTGGGATGCCGCCTGCAAGCGTACGGCGACCTGGGCCCTGATGCAGGACAAGAAGAGCGGAAAGAAGTTCTTCTACGTCAACACCCACCTGGACCATGTCGGCTGGGAGGCCAGGAAGAACGGTCTCGCGATCATCGTCGACAACATCGCCAGGATGAATCCGAAGGGTTACCCGATGGTCCTCACCGGCGACTTCAACATGAGCATTGAACGTCCTGAGTTCGACGACCTCAAGAAGCAGATGAAGAACACCCGCGAGGTGGCTTTCAAGACAGACCACCACAACACCTTCAACAACTGGGGCAAGGAAAGCGACGCGATCATCGACTACATCTGGTTCAGCGGCTTCAGCAGCTGCCAGGAGTATCAGACCATCACAAAGCCTTACAACAAGAGAACCTACATCTCCGACCACTATCCAGTGATGGCAACCTTGATCTTCTAAGGACATGAAGAAAGCATTTCTCGCACTCGCTGCCGTCATCCTCGCTGCAGCCTGCACGACGGCTCCGTCCGGCAACGTATCGATCCAGAGAGTTTCACCTGAATCCGTCGGGCTCGATTCCGACAAGCTGGCCCTTGCCGACCAGGTCTTCGAGGAAGCGATCGCCGACAGCACGATACCGGGCGCCGTGCTTGCTGTCGTCAGACACGGCGAGATTGCCCTGATGAAAGCCTATGGACTTAAGTCGCTGGTCCCTGAGAAGGAGCCGATGACGACCGAGACCGTGTTCGACCTTGCTTCATGCAGCAAGTGCGTCGGCACCACACTTTCGTTCATGCAGCTCGTGGAGCAGGGAAAGGTACGTCTCACCGACAGGGTGGACCGCTACATCCCTGACTTCAAGCCATGGACCGATCCGCAGACCGGAGAGCAGGTTCACATCACCGTGGAGAACCTTCTCTCGCACTCCTCGGGTGTCGATCCTTACCTTTCTGTCGCAAGATTCGTGGAAGAGTACGGAGAGAACTGCCCTGACACCCTGATGAGGGTGATCGCAACCAAGACCGGAAGGAACTTCCGCCCTGGAACGGACTTCATGTACAGCTGCATCAACTTCATCACCCTGCAGAACATCCTCCAGAACGTGACCGGAGAGAGACTCTGCGACTATGCCCAGAAGAATGTCTTCGATGCCCTCGGGCTCAACCACACCTGCTACATGCCCCTGACAGGGGAAAGGAGCTGCAGCAACGCCGACGAGATCGCAGCCCTCTGCGCTCCGACCGAAGTCCAGGCCGACGGACTCCCTCTCCTGGCCGCCACACATGACCCGATCGCCAGAAGGCTCAACTCAGGCAATTCCGGCAACGCAGGTGTCTTCTCATGCGCCGAAGACCTCTGCAAGGTAACCGCCTGCCTGCTGGCCGGTGGAGAGTTCTGTGGACACAGGCTCCTTTCACCTGCAACCGTAAGGACGATGTTCACCATTCCGGCTTCCAACGACCCTAAGGTCGGAAGGGCACTCGGATGGGATTCGAACAGCTCTCACTCAAGCCTCAAGGGAGATCTCCTGAGCATGGATCGCTCATTCATGCACACAGGCTACACCGGTCCTTCTATCGTGATGGACCTGGACAATGACCTTGCAGTCATCATCCTCGCACACCGCGTCCATCCTAAGGACAAGGGAGGTCTTGGACGTCTCCGCGCCCAGGTAGCGAACATCGTGGCAGGAGCCCTGACAGACTAGGGCTCTACTGCTTCTTCTCGACAGAACACTTGACACCGAGGAGCCTGAGTTCATTCACAAGCTCCGAGGTCACTGCGACCGCGAACTTCCTGGAATGGAAGGTGATCCTGTACTTGGTCTGAGGATCGTAGAGGAACATCTTCAAAGGAGTCTTGCCTTTGTTTGACGAGATGACCTTGAGAAGATTCTTGGTCAGGTCTCCGTTCAGCTGAGGAGTCTCGATGTCGATCACAAGGCTGACGATCCGGGAGTCGGCGACATTTCCCATCAGCATCATGTTCTTCACCTTCAAAGTGTACGGAGCAGTCTTTCCCTGCGCACGGTCCTCCGGCTTGAGGAAGTACTTCTCGTCGATCTCACCTTCGATGAACAGTTCGTTGTGAGGCACAAGGTAGCTCATGAACCTCTCATGGTCTCCGCTGAACAGCGCCAGCTCATAGGTGCCGCTGTAGTCCTCGATGACAGTCTTCGAGAATGGCTTGCCCACCTTGGTGACCCTGTTCTCGACTTCCGTGACGAGACCTGCGACATAGACCTTGGTCTTCTTCTTCCTGGTCTCGCAGTCCGCAATCATTGCAGGCAGCGAGGCAAGCTCGCAGTTGGTGAAGTTCTCAATCTCGAACGAGTACTTGTCAAGCGGATGGGATGAGATGTACATTCCCACATATTCCTTTTCCTTCTGGAGGATGGCAAGAGGGTCTGCATCCCCAGGGCTGGCAGGCATCTCAGGACGCACAGGCTTCGTCTCCTCGACCTCTCCGAAGAGGGATCCCGCTGCATTGGAGGCATCCTGGCCGTAGAGGGTCGCGTACCTTGCGAGCTCGTCGATGAAAAGGTTGCCGCTCTTGCAAGGCATGAAGAACTGGTTCCTGTCGTAGCCGAAGGAATCGAAGCCTCCTGAATAGACAAGACATTCAAGCGCCTTCCTGTTGACGACGCCTGAGAGTCTCTCGACGAAGTCAAAGACGTCGGCGTAAGGTCCATTCTCCTCCCTGTTGCTGATAATGGCATCTGCCACGTTGCTTCCGAAGCCTCTGATTCCCTTCAGGCCGAAACGGATGTTTCCGTCCTGGTTGACTGAGAACGATGTCTCCGACTCGTTGACATCCGGGTTCATGACCTTCAGCTTGTGAGCCTTGCAGTCGGAGAGGATCTCCTTGATCTCCGACATGTTGGAGAGGTTGCAGGAAAGGTTGGCAGCCTGGAACTCCGCAGGATAGTGGCACTTGAGCCAGCCTGTCTGGTAGGAAACCCAGGCATAGCATGTCGCATGGGACTTGTTGAAGGCGTACTGCGCGAACTTCTCCCAGTCCTTCCAGATCTTGTCGAGGGTCTTCTCGGGATGTCCGTTCGCCATTCCCTGGTTCATGAACTTTTCCTTGAGTTCCTGCATGACGGCGATCTGCTTCTTACCCATCGCCTTCCTGAGCTTGTCCGCCTCACCCTTGGTGAAGTTCGACAGCTTGCGGCTCAGAAGCATGACCTGCTCCTGGTAGACGGTGACTCCGTAGGTCTCGGCAAGGAACTCTTCCATGTCCGGAAGGTCGTACTCGATAGGCTCCTGTCCAAGCTTTCGGGCCACGAATGACGGGATGTAGTCCATAGGTCCCGGACGGTAGAGGGCATTCATCGCGATGAGGTCCTCGAAACGCTCCGGATGAAGGTTCTGGAGCCATTTCATCATGCCCGGAGACTCGAACTGGAACACGCTCTTGGTGTCTCCGCGGCTGTAGATGTTCTCGTAGGTCTCCTTGTCATCGATTGGGATGGCCTCGATGTCGATCTTCGTACCGAAACGCTTCTCGATCATGTCGAGGCAGTTGTGTATGATCGTCAGCGTGTTGAGGCCGAGGAAGTCCATCTTGAGCATTCCCACGTCCTCGATGTAGTGGCCGTCGTACTGCGAAGTCCAGGCGTCCTCGCCGGTTTCCTTGTCCTTGGAAAGGCAGATAGGAATATAATCAGTCAGGTTGCCTCGTCCGATGATCGTGGCGCAGGCATGCATTCCGACCTGGCGGATGCAGCCTTCCAGCTTGAGGGC
>JAGHSC010000208.1 GCA_018066065.1 Candidatus Cryptobacteroides faecihippi | reverse complement strand
CGTGGAGCTGCGTCCTTCCGTCTCCGGCGAGCTGACAAGGCCGCGGTTGCAGGCCGCAGCCTGGTCGAATGATGCAGGGACCAGCTCCGCACCTGAACATTCAAGTGCATCCTTCCCCTTCCCGTGTGAGCGATGGCAAGGCTGCACCCTTCGTCCGCGAACCGTCCGGGCAACAACGCTTCGATGCCCCAGAAGTCGCCGAGAGTGATGTCCGCACTGCTCCTCTTCCCTCTCGATGGGCATGAGGTGCATGACGGACGTGTGATGACATCCTGCAGGAAGGCTTTCATGAATGGATCCTCATGGTAGGGATGTGTGAGGACGTACTCGCCCGAAACACTGCCGCGCATCTTCGTGAAGCCGCCGTGGTGGGTCGGAAGCTCTTCAAGATAAAGCCTCCACGCTTCCGGACTCGGGACGCTGTGGCACACGATGTCCACGCTCAGGAGTCCGTCCCTGTCCCCTCCGAGGAAACCCTTAAGGCCCGCGATCTGGCAAGGAGTCCCGACGAACAGGACCTTCCTTCCCTCTCCCAGGATGCGTCGGCATTCAGCGAATGAGGCCCTCATGTCCGCCTGTGAATATTTCGAACCGCGCAGGGCGGCAAGTTCGGAGAGCGTCTCCGCCTTGCTTCCGACGACTTTCCAATCCTTGTCGAACGATGCCCCGAAGACAGCCCCGCCGTCTTCCAGGACCTTGGAGGCCAGTACGGTGAACATTCCTCCCGATGAGCTGGACTTGCGGACAGACTTGTCAGTGCTGACCGCTGCAAAGACCGAGACCGGATCCGATTCCGGACGCGGAGACAGCATCGGGCAGGCCGACTCGCACGCGCCGCAGCCGATGCAGGCCCCCTCATCCGCCTTCGGGTAGAGGAAGCCGCCGGGGCCCTGCTCCATGGAGATGCATCCCACAGGGCAGCTCAGGCTGCATGCTCCGCAGCCGCAGCAATCCGTATGATTCTCAATCCTTATCATGACAATGCCTTGACACAAAGATAGCAATTTGCAAACTACTTCTTATCTTTGCAGGACAAATGACACCGAAAAGCTTTGCCAGATGAAGAGGATATCCCTTGTCATACCGATGTACAATGTCGAGAAGTTTCTGGGACGCTGCCTGGACAGCTGCCTGGAGCAGGACATTCCAGCAGACGACTATGAGATCATAGCCGTTGATGACGAGTCTCCCGACAACAGCAGGAAGATTGCTGAGGAATATGCTTCCAGGCACTCCTGCATCAAGGTCATCAGGCAGAAGCATGCCGGTCTGTCCGCCGCAAGGAACCTTGGTCTAAGGACCGCCGAGGGCAGCTACGTCTGGTTCATCGACTCGGACGACTGGATCGAGCGCGACAGCCTTGGAGCCATCCTCCATCTCTGTGAGTCCCAGGGGTTGGATATTCTCAGGATCTGCGGCGAGAATGTGCACGAGGACAGGAGCGAGAGACGGTTCTCCATCGGGGACACTTCCGTCCGCCCGGGATGGACGATGATCGACGACAGCAAGCTCCAGCTTTGCGCCCCGTTCTCCATCTACAGGCGTACATTCCTCATCTACAACAACTTGAAGTTCATCCGTGGAATCTATCACGAGGATGCCGAGTTCACTCCGCGCGCCTATTACCATGCAGGCAAGGTGGGTGCACTGGACCAGGTTCTCTATTTCGTCCAGCAGAATGAAGGATCCATAACCAGATCGTACAATCCACAGCGCTCTCTGGACTATCTCGAAGTGGTCATTCCTTCCCTGAGCGAGTTCTCAAAGACTGTCCAGGAGGACTGCAAGCCTGGTTTCGACAATCTGATCAGCTCGAACTTCAGCAACGCCCTGAAGAATTCCCTGGGACTTGACAAGGCCGACAGGACCGCGCTGGACGCATGTGCATACGAAAGGCGGAAGTACCTTAAGCACCTCCGCCGTTCAAAAGTTTTCAAATACAAGGTCGAGGGTCTTGTCCTGAGCCTTTTCCCGCGCCACATGACCGCGGCTTACAGGGCAATGAAGACTCTGGTCTGACCCATCACTTCGCCCAGTCGTCCGTCCTGAAGGATGGGAGCGGCATTCCAAGCATAGTCACCACATCTGCGTCGGAGCAGTTCTTGAATCCATAGCGTACTGCCACTGGATCAGCTATTTCCGAGCAATCGATGTAGATCTTCGAGTAGAGCGCAGCAGCCTTCACAGGATGGAAGACCTTGTCAGGCCCAGCAACCTCGAAGCCATGCACCGGTGCAGGTTCGTCCTTGAGCATGCAGACGAAACCGCCGACTCCAGCCTCTGCATTGTCCAGGGTGATCACGATCTTCCCTTCCTCGCTCTCGGACTTCGTGAGCTTGACGGTGAATCCGGACTGGCGGATGCTCTTCTGCTCCACCGAGGAGTTTGCCGGGAAGGTCACTTCGGAAGGATAAGGGAAGCTGCACCCGAGGCCTGTCTTCTTTGAATATGTGCGTTCAAGAGCGAGCTGTGCAAGCTGCCATGCGACTTCCTTCTTCCTTGAAAAATGGATGTAGGAGCCTTCGCCGAGTGTTTCCGTGACAGCGGCGCCCGAATTCGGGATGATGTCCAGTGAACTTAGCAGGTTCTCGACGAAGTAGGCCCTGACAGGGTCCTCCCGGTCAAGATAGTCGAATGGTGTGATGGACACGAAGTAGAAAGGCATCCTGTCCGTGCTGTCATGCCACATGTCCCTCCAGCACTGTACCATCTGCTGCTGAAGCTTGTCGTAGAATGTGATGTTGTACATGTTGCCGCAGCCCTGGAACCAGACGAATCCCTTGAGGGTGAAGCCCTGGATAGGATACATCCTTGAATTGTACATGGTCGCTACCTGGATAGGCGGCAGGGATGGGTCCTCCCTCCTGTCAAGGATTGTCTGATAGTCCTGGTCGGAGATCTTGCCCTTCACTCCCCTGTCGATGTACTCCTGAGGCATCCATGGCTCGATGAGGCAGCCGCCCCATGAGCTTTCGATGATGCCGATCGGAATTCCCAGGCTGATGCTTAGCTGCCTGGCAAAGAAATATGCGACTGCGGAAGTCCTTGCGGTAACTTCTCCGTCAGCTACTTCCCACTTGTCTGCGATGTCTTCCTGCGGTTCGAACTTCTTGTCGGAAGAGATTGTGATCACTCTGATCTTGTCCATGAAGAGCGGTGCTTCGAGGATTGCTTCCTGAGCTCCGGCGAGTTTCTGGGAAGGAAGGCCCTTGACAGGCATGGTCATGTTGGACTGTCCGCTGCAGAGCCAGACTTCGCCGCTGAGGACATCTTCGAGGACGGCCTTGCCGGCCTTGCTGGAGATTGCGACAGTGTATGGTCCTCCTGCTGCAGGGGTGTCCACATTGACGCACCAGCGGCCTGAATCGTCAGCCGTGCAGGTGTACTTGGCCTTGCCCCATGACGGAGCAACGGTCACCTTGGTACCAGCCTTTGCCCAGCCCCAGACCGGTGCTATGGTGTCGCGCTGGAAGACCATGTGGTCAGAGAAGATTGAGGCGACCTTGAATGAAGGTTCTTCAGTCGTCGTGGTCTGCGCCTTGGCAGAAACGACAGCGGCGATGACAAGCATCGCCGTGATTATTAATCTTTTCATATCGTGCTAGAACAGATAGGCAAGGCCGATGTGAAGCTGGTTCCTGCGGATGTTGATCGTGTTTCCGCCGCGGTTGAGCATGCCGGCATCGTAGCCGATGGTGACGCGGATCATGTCTTCGAAGTCGAGTCCGATTCCGCCACCGAGGAGTACGTCGAATCTCTGGTAGTCGAAATACTGTGAGATGAGGCCGTCATAGAGGTCGTTCTTGCTGCCGATGATGGAGTCGGAGATGTCCTTATTTGCGACTGTGGTCACATTGATGTTGGAAGTGGTTCCTACAGAGAAGGTAGGCCCGGCGAAAAGGATGAACTTGATGCCGTCTGCGACAGGCATGGTGAAGTTGAAGTCCACAGGGACATCGAGGTATGATTCCGAGATGTTGCCCTTTACGACATAGAGATTGGTCTCAGGCTTCATCAGGTAGGCGAAATAGAGGCCAGGTGCAACACCGACAGTACCGATTCCAGCATCGGCCACAGGGATGTTATAGGTAAGGCCTGCGTAGACTCCATTCATCGAAGGCTTGGCCACATTGAATCCTGCGACTCTGAACTTGGTCTGCGAGTTGGTGTAGCCGACCGAAGCCGAGAACTGAGCGGAAGCATTCGTTCCGATCAGCATCATCGCTGCTGCGATGACAATTGTCATGATTCTCTTCATCTTACAATAGTGTTTATGTTACGTATTTACTTTCCGGATGATGTATGTCCGATAAAGGTAGCAATATTTTTGCTAATTTCGTGCCGTGTTAGGAGCATCACGACAAATGGACGGGCTGACAAGGATATACGCAAGGAACTGCGAGGTCCGCAGGATCACGAAGGAGGCCGCAGAGCCTTTCTTCGCAGCCAACCATCAGCTGGGCTACACCAGGTGCCGCTACCTCTATGGCTTGTTTGTCTCGAGAGCCGGGACGGATGCCCTGCCGGTCGGTACGCTGGTCGCCGCAGCCGGATTCTCAAATCCGAGGAAGTGGGTCAAGGACGGGCACGAGGTAAGGTCGAGTGAATGGGTCAGGTACGCTTCCCTCAAGGGTTTGGGTGTCGATGGTGGTATGGGCAAGACGCTGAAGGCTTTCATCGAGGAAGTCCATCCGGACGATGTTATGAGCTATGCTGATGCGTCCTGGTCTGATGGAGATGTCTACCGCAAGCTCGGCTTCTCCGAGGAGGCTCCGAAAATCTTCCCTGACGGCAGCCGCAGCCTGAAATTCCGTCTCAAGGTCACAGAGAAGCAATAGCCGCCTCCGGTCTGACCTGGCATTCTCCGGTCCGAGGCCACCTCGGGAGCGGAATCGAAGGGCAAAGCTGCTTTTCGTTGACTCGGCAGACGGATAATGGGGCGATTCCTGGACAAACGCCCGCTCGGAGGG
>JAGHSC010000243.1 GCA_018066065.1 Candidatus Cryptobacteroides faecihippi | reverse complement strand
TGCCATGAGAATGATCCTCCTTGCGCTCATCATCGTGGATATTCCCATCGTGATGGCAGCCTTCGGGGTCACGCTGAGGTCGCCGTTGAAGTTGCGTGCCTGGATCTTCCTGCCCTTGAGGGAAAGTGCCACGGTGCGGGTACGGCTGGTCTCGAGGGCTCCGGCTTCATTGAAGCCTACTTCGCCGCTGTTTCCGACGCCGATCACGAGAAGGTCAAGACCCTTGGCGATCTTCTCGAACTCGGCGCAGTACTCGGAGACCTTGCCCTGAGGCACGGTTGCGTCGATGATGTGGACGTTCTCCTTCTTGAAATCCACCTGGTTGACAAGTCCGTCGCGCAGGCGGCAGTTGCGGCTCCTTGCTGAGTTTGTCTCGCAAGGGAAGTACTCGTCGATGGCGAAGACCTCGACGTCGGCGAATGAGATCTCGCCTGCTTCATACTTCCTTACCAGGACAGGGAAGAGCGTCTTTGGGGTGTTGCCGGATGAGAATCCGATCTTGAAAAGCCTTGGCAGGCCGGCCTTGCGGTGGTCTGAGATGGCTTTGGCGATGATGTCAGCGATCTTCTCGCTGGCGAGGTCGGCGTCGTCGAAGATCTCTGTGTTGATCTTCTCGTACGAGTGGAGGATTCCCTTCGGGAGGTCCTTCTCGATGAGTCCGCCGTCTTTCGGTAGTGTGAAATGCTTCATCTTTGCTCAGATTGGGTTTTCGTTGGAGTGATATTTTCGTAGCCCACGGTGGGGCTCAATCTTTCTGGAGCTGTTTTCTAAAGCTGTGAATATGCTGGGCTGAAGGAGTCTCCGTGCTCGAAGTCTCCGTAGGTCATGCCCTTCTTGAGCCATGTGTAGCGCTGCTTTGCGGTACCATGGGTGAATGATTCGGACACGACGTAGCCCTGGGACTTCTTCTGGAGATAGTCATCTCCGATCTTGCTTGCGCAGTTGAGGGCGTTCGCGATGTCGTTGTCGTCGATGGAATTGTACTTCTTGTCGTCGTTGTTGGCCCAGACGCCTGCGTAGTAGTCTGCCTGGAGCTCAAGCCTGACGCTGATCTCGTTGGCCTTGGCCTTGCTGGTCTGGGACATCTGCTGGTGAGCCTTTCCGAGGGTGCCGAGAAGGTACTGGACGTGGTGTCCGACCTCATGGGCGATGACATAGGCGTAGGCGAGGTCGCCGTCGGCTCCGATCGAACGCTTCATCGAGGTGAAGAAGCTGAGGTCGATGTAGACGGTCTGGTCGGCAGAGCAGTAGAAAGGACCTACTGAAGAGTTGGCAGCGCCGCAGCCTGACGATGTGTAGCCGGTGTAGAGGACCATCTTTGGTGCCTGGTACTCGTAGCCGTACTTGGCGAACTGTGCCGTCCAGACATCTTCCGTTCCTGCGAGGACCTTCTTTGCGAACGATGCGAGTTCCTGCTCTTCCTGGGAGAATTCGACGTTGCCGCCGGTCTGTTCGGTCATGTCCTGGCCGCCCATCTGCTGGAGCACGCTCATCGGGTCTCCGCCGAGAAGCATCACGATCAATGCTATCACGATGGCTCCGCCACCAAGTCCCATTCCTGCCTTTGCTCCGCCGCTCATTCCTCTGCGGTCGTCCACGTTGGTGCTTTCGCGCCTTCCTTCGAGATTCATTTTCTGTGCTGTTTGATTTATATATATTCTTCTAAGTATATGACAAAAATTTGAAAACATTGATTCGATAGCGGTC
>JAGHSC010000083.1 GCA_018066065.1 Candidatus Cryptobacteroides faecihippi | reverse complement strand
AACTCGTAGACCTCAGGATGGTTATCAGCGATGGCATTGGCTATCGACTTGAGAAGCATAGTCTTACCAGTCTTAGGCTGAGCCACGGTCAAGCCACGCTGACCCTTTCCGATCGGAGTGAACATGTCCACGATCCTGCAGGAAATGTCATTGTAGTGACCATTGCCAAGAAGATTGAACTTCTCCTCAGGGAAGAGAGGAGTAAGGAAATCGAACGGAACCCTGTCACGGATGAAATCAGGAGTACGGCCATTGATGTACTTGACCCTGACAAGAGGGAAGTACTTGTCACCCTCCTTCGGAGGACGGATCTCGCCAGTCACGGTGTCACCGGACTTGAGAGCATTGTACTTTATCTGGTTCTGGCTGACATAGATGTCATCAGGCGAATTCAGATAGTTGTAGTCTGAAGAACGAAGGAAACCGAAGCCATCAGGCATGATCTCAAGGACACCTGTAGCCTCCACGGTACCCTGGAAATCGATGTCCGGAGTCTTAGGCGGCCTCTGGTTGTTGTTCTGACCATTCTGACCGTTCTGGCCATTCTGACCATTCTGGAAGCGATTCTTCCTGTTCTTGAAATTGTTGTTGCCGTTCTGGCTCTGATTCTGACCCTGAGCTGCAGGATCATCCTTCAAGTCATCGAACAGCTTGTGGATGAACTCCTTGCCATTGACCTCCGAAGCAGCAGCGGAAGCAGTGACATCCTCCGCAGGCTTCCTGTCAGACTCTGCAGACTCTTCCTGCACTTGAATATTCTCGGCTGCAGGCGCATCCTGCTTCTGGGACTTTGGCTTGCGGCCTCTCTTCTTCTGCTGAGGCTTTTCCCCCTGGGCAGAGTCTGCCTCCGGAGCAGGGGATGGAGCTGGAGCTGGAGCAGCCTCAGCGACAGGAGCTTCCTCTGCAGAAGCCTTCGGAGCATCATTCTTTCTGCCACGCCTGCGCTTGTCCTTTGCAGGAGCCTCAGACGCCGCTGGAGTCTCGGCTGCAGGCTTGGACTCGGCAGCTGGCTTGGACTCCGTCGGCTGAGCACTTTCCTGTGCCTGATCAGGCTGTGCCGGCTTCTCGGCCTTGCGAGGCCTGCCGCGCTTTGCCTTAGGCTTGGTGTCATCCGCCTTGAGAGACTCTGCCTTTGCCTGAGCATCAAGGATCGCAAAGGCGATGTCCTGCTCATCCATCTTCTTGAGATGCTGCACGCCCATGCCGGTCGCAACTGTCTCAAGCTGCTCACGGCTCATCTTACTGAGTTGTAAAAGGGTATATGTCATAATAAATGGAATCCGGAAAACAAACCGGAAAAAATAGTTTTCTGAAGAAATGGGATTGTCCCCCTGAAAACCGGAAGACTTTGCAAAGATAGCAAAATCTCCATGAACTCCAAAACTAATTGTCCCAGTAGCTGGAACTCTTCTTGAATCGAAGCAGGTCGGCAAGAGCCGAAGCATTCGCTGCAATCAAGAAAGAATAAGACTGGTACATACCGGTCGGAACCCAGGAAACGGAGATCTTGAAGCAATGCAGGTCGTAGCTGAAGGACATCTGCGAAGTCGTCATCTTCATCGCCATGAAGTCCCATCCAGTCTGGCCCTGGATCGAAAGCTTAGGAGTCAGCTGCACATTGCCCGAAGCACCAAGAGTCTGAGTGTAGTTGTCATTCCTGCTCAACGTGTTGTTGCTGTAGCTGTAGCCACGACGATAGTTGAAGGAATAGTTCAAGTTGACGCTCCAAGGCACATCAGGATTAGTGTAGTAGAGCCAACCGCCAGGAATGTACTCACCAGTCACCGGATGGTAGTAGATCCTCCTGTAGTAGTCAGCAGGATTGCCCTTGTCGTCACCCTTAGTACCCGAGCCATCATTGCCATTGACCTTTCCCTTTCCCGAGAATGAATATGAGAGAGAGGCAGTGGCGTTCGTAAGCCTGAGCGGCACACCTGTAGCGACCAGATTGTACTTGCTGATCCTCTTTCCCTTGTCATCGATGGCATAAGGATCGAAATTGAGGTTACCGTTGATTCCGAGCTTTCCGAAGATCGAAGTGGACATCGTCACACCGACATTGTTCATGTTGAGAGAGTCGGCCAGGAAATTGTAGCCCGTCGACAGGTTGCACTGGTCGAGCAGCTTGACCTTCTTCGAACCGGTTCCAGTCGTGTCCTTCATGTCCCTCACCTTTGCCTCAAGGTTGTTTCCGATCGACAGGCTCATCGTAGCGGAACGACCCTTGCCCGGAGCGGAATAGATCTGACCCTGGTAGATGTTGTAGTCGTAGCTCTTCTCCACACCGAGAGTGTCAGTGTAGTTGAAGGTACGCCATCCGTTGAAAGCCTTACCCTTCTCAGGGCTGAAGCTCATGCTCATGCTTGGAGAGACAACGTGCCTGATCGCCTGGACCTTATGGTACCTACCGAAATTGTACATACCATAGATACGGGTACTCATCGAAAGACCTCCGGAGTAGTTGTGAGTCGTACCGAGAGTGCTGAACATCCCACCCTCCTTCAGCTTGACCGAATTGGACGCCTCATCGAAGTAAGCCTCGCTGGAATTGAAGAACATGTTCATTCCATAAGTCATTGAAGGAGTGACATTCACGTACTTCAGGAGAGTGAAGTCAGGAAGACCGATCGTGAAGTTGTGAGCCATTCCGTTCTTGAACTTGTCGGTGAATCCAGGCTGGCCGAACTCGGAAGCCTTGAATCCGATCTTGTTCTGGAGCGTGGTGTTGTAGGCGAGTGAGAACTTCTCGTAGATCCTCTCCTTTCCAACCCTGTTCTTCACCTTGAAAGGATAGAAGCGGCTGACGGAGAAAGTCACGTTAGGAAGCGTGAACATGTAGGAACTGTCCCTGGAGTTCTGGCTGTGCAGAGCATTGATCGAGAGATTGAACTTTCCGTTCCAGTTCTTTGAATATGAGATGGAAGAGGAAGCCTGGTTCTGCAATGCATCCTGGATGCCTCTCGAGTTGTAGCGGTTGTTGGAAGGGCTGGAGAAGTTCACCGATGCGGGGAACGAAGTTCCAGGGTGCGCCTTGGAATCCTGCGAATGAGACCACCTGATACCGAAGTTCTTGCTCTGGAAGAAGTCATTGCTGCCCTTCTCGCCGGTCTGGTCGACTGAATAGTTGAGTGCGAGGTTTCCGGAGAACTTGTACTTTACAAGGTAGCGGGAGTTGATGTCAGCAGCCCAGGAACCGAGGGTGTAGTAGTCACCGGTCATGGAAAGGTCCAGGTAGTCTCCGAAGACGAAATACATACCGGCGTCCCTGAGATAGAATCCTCGGGCATTCTCCTCACCGAATGTCGGCATCAGGAGACCAGTGGCCCTGCTGGGCTTCTTCGGGATGAATCCGAACGGGATACCGATCGGGAGAGGCACATCCTCGACGACGAGGTTGGCCGGACCGAAGACCGTCTTCTGCGAAGGCCTGGTCACGACCTTGGCTGTCGAAAGCTGAAGATAGTAGTGAGGATGCTCGCAGTCGCAGACGGTGTACTTTCCGTGAGTGATGTTGATCGACTTGTCGGGAAGCATCTTGATGTTCCTTCCGTGCAGGATACCGTCGTCCTCCTTGGTCACCATGTTGCTGATCAGCGCCTTCCTGGTGTTGAAGTTGTAACGGATCTCCTCCATGTCGAATGTCTCCTTGCCCTGGGTCATCGAAGGACGTCCCTTCCATTCTCCGGTCAGAGTGTCCTGGGTACCCCTCGCGTAGACAATTCCGGTGAGCATGTCGTACTCCATGTAGTCGGCGGTAAGCTTGATGTTGTCGTAGGCGACGGACACATCACCATAATAATACATCTTGCGCTGGCCGTTCGAGAAATCCTGGCGGATCGAGTCCTTGGCACCGGAGAATGCAGGTCGGCTGATGGAACTCTTGCTGAGCAGTTCGAGCGAGTCGGCACGGGCTGTCGAATCAGCCTTCATGATTGAATCCCTGCGGAAGCGAAGGGAATCGCTGAGCTGGGGAAGCGTATCGGTCCGGGCAACTTCCACGGGTCTGCCCCCGCGGGCACGCCTGCCACGCCTCTGACCCTGTCCGAACAGCGAAAGACTGGTCATGGCGATGATCAGGACAGAGAAGACAATGGTGCTTGTATGCTTCGTGATACGCAATTTTTTTCTAAATTTGCATGAAAAGCAAATATACTACTTATTTTG
>JAGHSC010000061.1 GCA_018066065.1 Candidatus Cryptobacteroides faecihippi | reverse complement strand
CGGTGCAGAGGGCGCCTATGGCGACCAGTGCGAGAAGTGCGGAAGCACCCTCAGCCCTGAGGAACTGATCAACCCGAAGTCCAAGCTCAGCGGTGCCGAGCCTGTGAAGAAGAAGACCACACACTGGCACCTTCCCCTTGACCAGTACGAGCAGTGGCTCAGCCAGTGGATTCTCGACGGACACAAGGAGTGGAGAAGCAATGTCTACGGACAGTGCAAGAGCTGGATCGATGGTGGCCTTCAGCCACGTGCCGTCAGCCGTGACCTTGACTGGGGCGTCCCTGTCCCTGTGGTAGGTTCTGAGGGCAACGTTCTCTATGTCTGGTTCGATGCTCCGATCGGCTACATCTCCAACACCCAGGAGCTTCTCCCTCAGTCATGGGAGACATGGTGGAAGAGCGAGGACACCAAGCTCGTCCACTTCATCGGAAAGGACAACATCGTCTTCCACTGCATCGTCTTCCCTTCGATGCTCAAGGCCGATGGTTCCTACATCCTTCCTGAGAATGTACCTGCCAACGAGTTCCTGAACCTTGAGGGAGACAAGATCTCGACTTCAAGGAACTGGGCTGTCTGGGCGCATGAGTATCTCCAGGACTTCCCTGGAAAGGCTGATGTGATGAGGTACGTCCTCACCTCACCGCCAACGCTCCTGAGACCAAGGACAACGACTTCAGCTGGAAGGACTTCCAGACCCGCAACAACAGTGAGCTCGTGGCTATCTTCGGAAATTTCGTCAACCGTGCCGTCGTGCTGACACACAAATACTTCGACGGGAAGGTGCCGGCTGCCGGCGAACTTCTCGACATCGACAGGGAGACTCTCGCCCAGATCCCTGTTCTCCGCGCCTCCCTCGAAAGGAACCTCGAGACCTATCACTTCCGCGAGGCCCTCAAGGATGCGATGGGCATCGCCCGCGTCGGAAACAAGTACATCTCTGACACCGAGCCTTGGAAGGTCGCCAAGACCGACATGGCCCGCTGTGCGACCATCCTCAATGTCAGCCTCCAGATCTGTGCTGACCTTGCAATCGCATTCGAACCGTTCACTCCGTTTGCCGCAGAGAAGCTCCGCAGCATGCTCGATGTCTGCATCTGCGCAGGTGTGGACCACCGCAAGGGTGAGCAGGAGACTGTCAACACCTACAAGGAAGGCGAGTGCGCAGCACTCCACACAGTGTCTGCACCGACCGGAGCCGACATCAAGGCGATGACTTCATCATGCCCTGGCATCGGCAAGTGCGTCTGCCTTTCATGGGACAAGCTCGGTGCAACCGACATCCTTCCTGAGGGCCATGCAATCGGAACGGCCGAACTCCTTTTCGCCAAGATCGAGGACGAGGCAATCGATGCACAGCTCCAGAGACTTGCCACGATCAAGGCCGAGAGAGAGGCTGCAGCCGCTGCCGCAGCAGCCGAAGAGGCTGCGAAGAAGATCGAGCCTCAGAAGGATCCTGTGACATTCGATGATTTCGGAAGGATGGACATCCGTACTGCGACCGTCCTTGCCGCAGAGCGCGTACCGAAGACCGACAAGCTTCTCAAGCTCAGCATCGACACCGGAATCGACCAGAGGACAATCGTGTCAGGAATCGCCGAGTACTACACTCCTGAGGAGATGGTCGGCAAGCAGATCTGCATCCTGGCCAACCTCGAGCCGAGGACCATCCGCGGCATCGAGTCGAAGGGTATGATCCTCATGGCAAGGCAGGGCGACGGTAAGATGCGCTTCATCACTCCTGCCGAGGCTCTTGTCAATGGCGCAGTGATCGGATAAGTCATGAAAAGGATTGCCCTCTCTCTGCTTGCAGCCCTTGCATGCCTGTCTGCATCAGCCCAGACGGCCTCTGTCAAGGACACCGTGATGCGTACTTATGGATTCTCCGATCCGGACATGGTTCCGAAGACCGGGAAGATCTACCCATACCACCGCTACCAGAACTTTGCCCTGGAGGGAACCGACCAGACCTGGAAGATGGTCGTTCTCGAGAATGACTGCCTCAGGGTCAAGATCTTCCCTCAGATCGGAGGAAAGATCTGGTCCATCTACGACAAGAAGGCCGGCCATGAGATGTTCTATGACAACGGCGTGGTCAAGTTCCGTGACATCTCCCTCAGAGGCCCATGGACCAGTGGTGGAATCGAGTTCAACTACGGCATCATCGGCCATGCACCATCCTGTGCCTCTCCTGTCTACTACAAGGTCGAGAAGAAGGCTGATGGAAGCGTGAGCTGCTACATCGGAGTCCAGGAACTGCTTACCCGTACCCGCTGGATGGTCGAGATCAACCTTCCGAAGGATGCCGTCTGGGTCAGGACCAGGACGTTCTGGCACAACTACAGCGGCCTCTGGCAGCCTTATTACCATTGGGCAAACTCCGGTGTGACCGCATCTGAGGACCTTAGGCTGGTCTACCCGGCAACCTACACCATCGGGCATGACGGACAGACGTCCCCTTATCCGTTCGACCAGGGACACGACTTCTCGAAGTACAGCGACCAGAAGTTCGGCAGGGACAAGTCCCTCCATCCGGGCGGCTCTCACAAGGGCTACTTCGGGACCTACTGGGAGAATGATGATTTCGGCATGCTTCACTACGCCCTCAGG